>CAVABC010000003.1:0-33102 GCA_963586665.1 Acutalibacteraceae bacterium | reverse complement strand
GGCTATGGTAACAAGCTTTGATCACGAGCTGATATATCTTTGTGATGGTCAGTTCACCGCATATTTAACAAGAAGAAAATTCACCGAATTTAAGAAAGCATATTTGATGTTTATGGAAAGTAAGAGGTAATACTTATGAGTGCTGCTGTTTGTTATTTTTTAATATATTTTGCTGAGGCATTAATACTGTTGCAATATTCATCTAATGTTTTTGAATACAAAATTTCTTCGATAAAACGATATATATTACTTACAGTACTATTTATCCCAATATATTTTATTTCATTCGCTCATATCGGTTTATTAAACACCGCTTTATTTTTTGTTGCTACTTTTGTTTTTTTGAAAATTTCAACCATGGAAAATAGTGCAACTCTCTTTTTCCATTCTGCTATTATGATTGTAATTATGATTTTGTGTGAGCTTGCTTCTATGGGATTTTTTTCAAAATTTTCATATCATTTTTTTTCTAAAATGAATGATACCGTTTTGCTTTATTCAGCTAGTTTTTTAAGCAAATTATTTTACTTTGTAATCATATACTTTATATCACATAAGCTTTCCAACACTAGATTGAATATACGATTTTCCATCTATGAGATTACCACCTTGGCTATAATACCTGTTATTTCCGTATTTGTAATCTATACAATGATATATTTATTTATGCATTATGAAATAAAATCTCCACTCAACTATCTGCTCATCCTTTGCAGCTTTTTCATGTTGCTTATAAACATACTCATCTTTGGTTTGTTTGAACATATTAAGCAAAAAAATTCCGAAATAGCAGAACTTACACTTCAGAACCAGCGTGATGCCGACTCTGTAGAATACTACAAAGCCCTTGTGTCACAGGATGAAAAACAAAAAGTTCTCATTCATGATATCAAAAAACATCTTAATGCCATAGCCTCACTGAACGAACAGCATGATTCTGAAAAGATTGCAGCATATCTTACCCATGTACTCGGTTCTTCTGAATTAAAGCACTCCGTGCGAGTCTGCGATAATGATCTTTTAAATGCACTGCTCTGCCGTTACCAGAAGATCTGTCTCACCCAAAAGATTGCGTTGCACATTGATATAAGAAGTAAATGTATTGATTTCGTGACATATGATGATCTCAGTGTACTTTTCGGTAATCTCATGGATAATGCTGTAGAATCAGCCGAAAAAACAGTTAATCCTTTTATAGAACTCAATGTTTTTCAGAAAGAAAACAATAACATGACCATTATCACGCTCATTGATTCCTGCCGTGTAAATCCTATTGATAAAAATGGCAACCTTTTGCCAACTAAAAAACCGAATCCACAGTTTCATGGATTCGGTATGCGCAGTATAGAAAACATTGTTAAGAAGTATAATGGTGAAATGACTTTTTACTTTGATGATCCTACCAAGACATTCCATATGATCATTATGCTTCGACACTAACAATTATTATCTTTAAGAATTCCTGTTAGAGAATCCGTCAACAATCCACTCAGGTCAACCTGATAAATCATTTGCTCTGTTGCTTCCTGCTGTTTATAAAATATGATCATATACCACGGTAGATACAGTATCTCCCCTTTTCGCTCTACATTATTCTTAGAAAAGACAATACACTTTTTAAAATTCCAATTATCCACTTTCATAGCTTTGTCTATAGCATTATGCTTCATAAAATCATTACCTGATTTTATTTCAATAAGCTCTGTTGATAAACCATTCTGCAATACAAAGTCCAACTCACCTATTTTCTTTGAATCAAAATAATGTAACTCAAATCCGTTTGATTTCAGATTCTGTGCAAATACATTTTCAAGAATACTTCCCATATTAATATCAACATTTCCCATCAAAATTTGAAACTGAATATTTTCCATACAGGATGCACATAATAGCCCAACATCGCTCATATAGAGTTTAAACAAATTTCTTTTCTCATTTAGCTGCAATGGTGTTTGTGGTTCTGTAACATTATAGCATGGCAAAGCTACACCGGCATCTGACAGCCAGTTAAAACTATCCTCATATCTACTTAGTCTGGCATTTTGATCAAGGCTGTTTATCTTAAATCTTCGATTTTTTACATTAAGCTGTGCAGGAATACTGTCAAATATGGCTTTTATTTTTATTTTTTCATTCCCAGATGCATATTTTGCAATATCCAGTCTGTACAAGTCCAAAATGCTTTTTTGATTTTGTACTACCTTTGCTATATCATGCGTATCAACATATATCTGTACATTTTCCGGCATTCCCCCCACAACAAGATAAGTGTAAAACAGCTTACATAAAGCCTCATGTACTGTATCTGTTACCGCCTTTTCATTTTCATAACACCCCTTAAGATAATCTAACGTCTGCTGTTGTATACCATTTGCCTGTATATACTCCTCAAAATCGAGAGGATACATATATAACAGTTGCTCGAAACCTACAGGATAAGAGTCAACTTCCTTATATCTCACGCCAAGCAAAGAACCAGATTCAATAAAATCATACCGTCCATCTTCTACAAGAAATTTTATTGCTGAACGTACCTGTGGACATTCCTGTATTTCATCAAGCAAAATAAGAGTATGATGTGGCTTCAGATCTTTTTGTAGATATGCCGTAATATTCGTAAAAAGTTCTTCGGCTGTCAATTTTCCATCAAATATCTTTGTCGCGTTCTTATCTGTAACAAAATTTATTTCTGCGAAACACTCGTATTCATTTTTACCAAACTCACGAATCAGTGTTGTTTTACCAATCTGTCTTGCACCGATTACGCAAAGAGCCTTTTTATTTGCATTATTCTTCCATTTTATAAGCTCTCTATATGCTTTTCGTTTTAACATTTATTTACTCCTGTAACATTATTCTTCAAAATACACTATATCTTTGTAACATAATTCTCAAGTATTTCGATATCATTGTAACATAATTCCGTACATTTTTCCAAATGCATAATTTAATTTTGCTGGAATAAACTTAAAAAGCCGAATCCACACTCTCATAGATTCGGCTTTTGTATATACATATATCTATTCTATTTTATTTTCTATTCTGTATGAAGCTCTCGATCATCTCAAGCACTCCATCCACACCGAGTCGCGACACATTCAAACACAGGTCATAATTATCTGCCTGTCCCCACTCCTGCCCGGTGTAATACTTGTGGTATGTCTTTCTGCGGTCATTTGTCTCATGGACAATCGCCTTGGCTTTTCTGGCTGATACTCCGTGCTTTTTTGCAATAGTATCGATACAGTCCGACTGATCAGCCGTCAGGAAAACAGAAACCACATCATCTCTGCCATTAAAAGCATAGTTGCCGCAACGTCCCTGAATGACATATCCTGCACCTTTTCCATCTCTGTCCGCTCTGCCTATGAATGCCAACGCTCTGGCAGGAGTATCGTAGAGTACATTATTTTCCTCAGTCTCCATCACGATTGAATACAGCAATGAATTGACAGGCGTTTCACCGTAGAATTCCTCATACTCATTATAGCAGCCACATTCCTTCGCCTTCGCAGCTATATTTTCTCTATTCAAAAATATCATATTATATTTATCTGCTATTGCCTGACCAATTATATCGCCATCGCAACCACATTTTCTCGCAATCGTTATGATCATACATATCCTTTCCGTTGATATCAAACATCTGTATTCTCACAAAACATATACACCTTGATATATTTTACGCCATACATTATCCACATCAACTATCCTTTATTCTCCCAATACGCAGGAAGCTGCTGACTGTGTATCCATGAGTAAGCTTATACGGAACAGCTTAGAGGCTGCGTAGTCCTAAGCGCAGTCATGGATACACAGCCAGCAGCTTCCGTCCGTTTGAGTTATTAATTTAATAGAAATTCGCAAACACCGATGCCATTACCACCGTTAGTATTCCAGCCACCGCGATAGCAAGACTGCTCATGGCGCCCTCAATTTCCCCCATCTCAATAGCTTTTGCAGTTCCTATGGCGTGGGCTGATGAGCCAAGCGCAAGTCCCTTTGATATCGGTTCTGTGATTCTGAATATCTTACAGATAAATTCTCCAAGTATATTACCTAATACACCTGTCACAACAATAACAGCAACTGTGATAGTCACATAGCCACCAAGTTCCTCTGAAACTCCCATTCCAATGGCTGTAGTAATTGACTTTGGAAGCAATGTGACATAATTTTCATGTGAAAGTCCCATTATAGCCGACAGAACAAGTACAGTCAAAAGGCTTGTCAGTACACCTGCTGTGATACCAAGTACTACCGCCTTTATATTTTTCTTTAACAAGCTCCACTGCTCATAAAGCGGTATTGCAAGACATACTGTTGCTGGGGTAAGAAACCAGCTGAGATATGTTGCACCTGCATTATATGTGTCATAATCCACGCCCGCTATAACAAGCACAACAATCGTAATTATTATAGATATTAAAAGAGGATTCAATATTGCAAGTTTGAATTTTTTCTTTAATGCCATTCCTATAAGATATGCAACGAGGCTTATTGTAACGCCTGCAAACAACGAAGTCTGAAATAATTCATCCATATAAATTCATGTCCTTTCCTATAACTGCTTTTTCCCATCAATATTTGCGGCATTTTTGCGTTTCTGCATACGTATCACAAACTGCGATACACGACCAGTCGCTCCCATAACTGTTATGAGTGCTACAACTGTTATAATTGTTACCGGAAGTAAAACCGGTCTTAAAGTGCCCCACGAAGACATAAGTCCTACACCAG
The DNA here is from genome assembly GCA_963586665.1 of Acutalibacteraceae bacterium. Lineage (GTDB taxonomy): Bacteria > Bacillota > Clostridia > Lachnospirales > Lachnospiraceae > Roseburia. The sequence continues at coordinate 28,362 of CAVABC010000003.1, read as the reverse complement.
CCGGAATAAACATAACAGGCATGATCTCAATGAGAAATTTTCCTGCATCCCGTACTGACTCGATTGGTATAAGACCTGTAAGAAGACCTGCAAACAATATAACCATGCCATATATACTTGCCGGTACCGGCAGTGGCAAAATATACTTAAGCAATTCTCCCACAAATGATATCGCAAGAATTATCAAAAATTGTTTTAATAGTTTCATTTTATCTATGCTCCTTTATCATCATTGTACACACTATCGCAAGCAGAATACTTGAAACCCAGATTGCACGGATTCCTACATGCATCGAACATATACCACCGATTCCAGCGCCCACTGCAAATATCAGAATAATTCCATAGTAGTGTGCGGTTTTCTTTAAAGCTCCAGAATGCTTTTCTCGAAGATAAACAGAAAGACTCTCTGTTCCACTTCTTAAATTCCCGATGCACATGGTACTAGCATAGCCGTATCCATTCACTTTCCTGAATGACTGCACCTGCATTGAACAGCTAAATGACACCAGCATAGTCGCAATCATATCAAATTTCTCCGGAATAAAACCGACAGCAAATAGTATAACTATCTCCAGCATTACCACTATCTGTCTCCAATGTATACGCTTAGTATTCTTATATCTATGTCCTATTCTTTCGGCTACTAATACCCCTAGCGCAAACGATATTATCGGGAAAAGATAGGATATACCTTTTTGCCAGTCGCCCATCATAAGATGCTGGCTCATCAGCACAACATTTCCTGTCTGCGCATTTGAGAATACCTCGTTTCTAACATTATAGGTATACGCATCCTGAAATCCACCGGATAATGCCAATATCGCGCTTAGTATAAATGTTTCTGATGTCTGTACTTTCATTTTATTGCCTTTTATCATTTTCAACCTCGTCATTAATCATAAAAATGGAGATGGATACCCTCTATATACCCATCCCCATACATTCAGCGTTTGTTATTATTTTAAGTATTTTCTCTCAAACTCATCTATGGGTATAGGTTTTGAAAAATAATACCCCTGAAACAAACCACATCCCATATTCGAAAGCATATTAAGCTGTTCTTTTGTCTCCACACCTTCAGTAATAACAACCATCCCTATCTTGCCGGCAAGATTTATAACGCTCTCTAAAATATCCTGCCCCTTAATCTCATTTTCTGTTTCCCTCAAAAATCCCATGTCGATCTTTAGGACATCAGCTTCTATATCCTTTAGCATATTGAGCGAAGAGTATCCACTGCCAAAATCATCTATTTCGATATTAAATCCTGCTCTTTGCAATTTACGAAGCACTACTATTGTTTTATCAAAATCTGACATAAGTGTCGTCTCGGTTATTTCCAGTTTCAGCTGTTTAGGAGAAATATTATATTTCTTTACAATCTCCGAAAATGTCTCAAATATATCAAGTATATAAAAGTCCTTCGTGGATATATTTACAGAAATATGATAGTCCTCATGACCATCTTTTTTCCATAGTGCCAACCGGCTTGCTGCCTGTTCCCATATAACACGGTCAAGCTTATATATAAGACCAGCATTTTCAATGATATTTATGAATGTACCCGGTGCAAGCAATCCTCTCTTTGGATGCTGCCATCTGACGAGTGCTTCTGCCCCAAGTGCCTTTCCAGTCCTGTCTACCTGTGGCTGTAAGTACATGACAAATTCATTACTTTCAAGTGCCTTGTCAAACTCTCCTATTATACGTCTTTCTTCTATAGATATCTCGAGAAGATGTTTATCGTAACGTGCCACACAACAATCGTAACTGTGTTTTATTGTATCGCCTGCGATATTAGCCTTATCGCACATGATACTTACATCTTCATTCTTATCCTTTATATCATATACACCCATATACATATGAAAATGAAATGAATTGTTTGAAAATTCTTTTTGCAGCTCTCTGACTGCGGCTTCGATTTTATCCTCATCAAGCAATCTCTTAGGCATGCATATAGCAAATCTGTCATTTAGCATCCTCGCACACAATATATTCTCTGACTCAATTCTTCTCATAAGCTCTGACTGTTTTATGAGCAGTTGGTTGCCTTTTTCCATGCCAAACATCTCATTTATGAATTTAAAATCCTTTATATTGCTGCATATAATACAAAATTCTTCATTTGAATATTGGTTTACAAGCTGATGTACATCCTGATAAAACTGCTCTCTGTTTAAAAGACCAGTCAGACTGTCATGTGACGCTTTATATTTTTCTTTTTTCCACGAATCATATATGTGCGAACGATCGTTATATATAAAGTAATCACACAAAAATCTGGCTTTTTCATCGTAAATGCGCTTGTAAACAATTTCATAATATCTCTTTTCACCATTAACTTTTATAGGTGTCTCAAAGGCCATGCTATCCTGCCTGGTGTCCTTAGTATCCGAAAGCCAACGCTGATATTTTTCCTCATATCCATCATTGATCCCCTGAAAGTTATATATTTTATTCATAAGCTCATTGCTATATACACATCTGCCTGAACTGTTAAAAAATACAATTCCATTATTCATGTCACTTACTACAAGCGAAAGCATATTCTCTATCAGCTCATTCGGCACATACCTGAATGTAAGATAATATATCATTATGGTCATAAATCCATATATGAGCATTGAAATATTATATATGGAATCTGAGCCTATAGTCATCACATCAAAGGCAAAGCCCAGAAAAATAACTGCCGCAATAACCAGATAACCTTTCTTATAGATTTTTGAGGCTCGTATTATCATATACATGTAGATAAAAAGTAAAATCAAAATAAATGCATATGTATATGTATAATGAAGCTGATACCACAGGCTATCATGCTCATATACGACTTTTATGTGTTCATCAGCTATGCTTGCAACATGAAATATACTGTGTGTCCAGGTATTTTCTATCAGCTTGCATGTGTCAGCCATGGCAAAAAGTATAGTAAAAATCTGTATTATTTTAATTGTTCTAATCTCTCTCGTATATATCTGTGTATAGTATGTGAGTGATATTAGTATCCAATCATAAAGTGCAAGGCGCAATCCCTCGCAAAGTGTCGTGATTATTATCCCTGGAACGAAAGTAAATATACAGAATACAATAGCGCAGGCAAATGACAGGAGCTCATATATAAAAACGCTCCTACCTATATCATCCTTCTTTTCCTCTGTCTTGACAGCGCACATCCCGACAAGAGCAGTCTCTATCAACACAACCAAGCCATATACAAATCTCATAAACGCACCCTATCAGCCACTGGTCACTTTATATGGTAAACCATATGCCATATTTCTGTTACTATCCTACTATATATAATTTTACTCTTAATGCTTCGATATGTAAACATAAATGTTTTATTGTCAAAAAACTCCTGTCTGCATTTAGACAAGAGTTTTTGATCTTGATTATTTAGCTGAAGTTGCTTTCAGTCGGGTCATGGCTCTTGCAAGTGAAGCTCTTGAGTGATAGTATTCCTTAATGCTCTGCTTCTGACGAAGCTGTTCTTCTGCTCTTTCTTTGGCCTCTTTTGCTCTTGCCACATCGATTTCTTCTGGGCTCTCTGCTGTCTCAACAAGCAGCGTGACACGGTTGTTGACGATCTCGACAAATCCCATTCCGACCACTACATATTGCCAGTTATCAGAGCCTTCCGGCTGGAATCTCATCTGACCTTCGTCTACAGCGATTACCATGTCCTCATGATGTGCCAATATCTCTTTCTGTCCGTCAAATTCCGGAACTATCACAGAACGGCATCTGCCCGAGTAGAATACTCTGTTAGCAGCTATAACTTTTAAATAAAATGTATTTGAAGCCATACGCTTTGCCCTTCCTGTATTTTACTGCATTGTCTTTGCTTTTTCTTTAACATCCTCAATAGTTCCGACATTAAAGAATGCGTTCTCAGGATAATCGTCCATCTCACCATCTATAATAGCCTTGAAACCTTTTATTGTCTCCTCTACAGGGACATATACACCTTTTATTCCAGTGAAGTTCTCAGCTACGTGGAATGGCTGTGACAGGAATTTCTGGATCTTTCTGGCTCTGAATACGAGCACCTTATCCTCATCTGCCAGCTCCTCCATACCGAGGATAGCGATGATATCCTGTAACTCTTTGTACTTCTGGAGTATCTCCTGTACTTTTCGTGCTACCTGATAATGCTCCTCGCCTACGATATCAGGCTCGAGGATACGTGATGTAGACTCAAGCGGATCTACAGCCGGATAAATACCCTGCTCTACGATCTTTCTTGAAAGTACTGTTGTAGCATCCAGATGTGCGAATGTTGTAGCAGGAGCCGGATCTGTAAGGTCATCGGCAGGTACGTATACGGCCTGTACTGATGTTACTGAACCGTTCTTTGTAGATGCGATCCTCTCCTGAAGCTCACCCATCTCAGTTGCAAGTGTAGGCTGATAACCTACGGCAGAAGGCATACGTCCGAGAAGTGCTGAAACTTCAGATCCTGCCTGTGTGAAACGGAATATGTTATCGATGAAAAGCAGCACGTTCTGATGCTTCTCATCCCTAAAATACTCTGCCATTGTAAGTCCTGTCTCAGCAACACGCATACGTGCTCCCGGTGGCTCGTTCATCTGTCCGAACACTAAGGCTGTTTTTTCCAGAACTCCTGATTCTTTCATTTCTGTCCAGAGGTCATTTCCCTCTCTTGAACGCTCTCCGACTCCTGTGAAGATAGAGTATCCACCGTGCTCAGTAGCGATATTGCTGATAAGCTCCTGAATAAGTACGGTTTTTCCTACTCCGGCTCCTCCAAATAGTCCGATCTTTCCACCTTTTGCATATGGGGCAAGAAGGTCAATTACCTTGATACCTGTCTCGAGGATCTCCTCTGCTGGATTTTGCTCCTCAAATGTAGGTGGTTCTCTGTGGATTTCCCACTTTTCTGCTGTATCCGGCTGCTCTCCACCATCGATTGCCTCACCGAGTACGTTGAACAGTCTTCCAAGTGTCTGCTCTCCGACCGGTGTCTTGATGCCTGCGCCTGTTGCTGTTACTTCCATGTCTCTGTGAAGTCCCTCGCTGGATGCAAGCATGATACAGCGTACTGTATTATTTCCAATATGCTGTGCGACTTCCATCACACTTTTTTTGTCACCATTTAAAACTTCTAGTGCGTCTCTGATTGCCGGCAGGTTCTCATCCTCGAACTCTACATCGACAACAGGACCCATAACCTGGATAATTTTTCCTGTTTTCATCAAAAAGCCTACTTTCTCTTTTTCTTCTGCGATTTGGCTCCGGCTATCACCTCCGTGATCTCCTGAGTGATCGCTGCCTGTCTGGCGCGGTTGTAAAGTATATCCAGCTCTGCAAGCATATCGCGCGCACTCTTTGATGCGGCTTCCATAGCCATCATTCTGGCATTCTGCTCACAGGAGAAGGACTCAACAAGGGCTCCGTAGACAAATCCAACAACGTAGTTTGGTACGATACGATCCATTACCGCCTCAGGTGATGGCTTAAGTGCCAGCTCCTCCCTCGGGATGTCTATAGGAAGTTTCACGGTAAAGTCTGCTTTCTTTAATGGAAGCAGCTGTGCTATCTGTGTCTCTTCCTGGATCGCATTTATCATGCTGGTATAGATAATATAAACTTCATCCAGCTTCTCATGTAGATATAGCTCCAAAATTTCTTCTGCAATATTACGGGCACGGTTTAATGTCGGATTTTGAACTGTGTAGTGGAACTGTTTTTCAATCGCCATTCCACGCTGTTCAAAGTAGTGACGGCCAAGCTCTCCAAGCACGAAAAGTGAATGGTTTGGATGGTCTCTTAAATGTTCCTCGGCAATCTTTAAGACATTGTGGTTGTATGAACCCGCAAGTCCTTTATCTGCCGTGATAACGATATATCCGACTTTTCTCTCCTCCATCGGTTTGTCATCGTTGGATTTGAAATATATGTCCTCCATATCCGGGAGATGACGCAGTATTCGGCTCATCTCTGACTGCAGTGTGAAGAAATACGGCTCTGTATCTGCCAGCATCTTTTTGGACTTTTTCAGCTTAGAAGAAGAAATCATATACATGGCATTTGTGATTTTAAGTGTATCATTGATACTTTTTATTCGATCCTGTATTTCCTTCGTGTTTGCCATAATACTACCTGCTTACCCTTCAAATTCTTTTACTGCGTCCATGATCTTTCCTACAAGGTCATCATTTATTGCCTTATTTTCCTCAATCTCATTTCCAAGCTCAGGATGTTTAAGATCCATGAATGAAAGGATTTCGCCCTGATATTTCTTGACTTCTTTTGTCTCTATGGAGTCAAACACACCATTGTTTGCCATGATAAGTGTCATTACCTGCTCATGCAGTGATAACGGATGGCAAAGTGGCTGTTTAAGTAGCTCCATAAGTGCTTTTCCGTGTGCAAGCTGTGATTTTGTGGCATCATCAAGATCTGATGCAAACTGTGTGAAGACTTCCATCTCTCTGTACTGTGCCAGATCGATACGGATGCTTCCTGATGCCTTTTTCATAGCCTTTGTCTGAGCGGCTCCACCAACTCGGGATACTGAAAGACCTACGTTTACGGCCGGTCTCATACCTGCGTTGAAGAGGTTGCTCTCGAGGAATATCTGTCCGTCTGTGATAGATATTACGTTGGTAGGGATGTATGCTGATACATCTCCTGCCTGTGTCTCGATGATAGGAAGGGCTGTGATAGAACCTCCACCCAGCTCATCACTAAGACGGCTTGATCTCTCGAGCAGTCTTGAGTGGAGATAGAATACATCTCCAGGATAAGCCTCACGTCCCGGTGATCTTTCGAGCAGTAATGAAAGTGCTCTGTATGCTACCGCATGCTTTGAAAGATCATCATATACGATAAGTACATCCTTGCCCTGATGCATGAAATGCTCTGCCATAGCTGTTCCTGCGTATGGTGCGATATACTGCAGTGATGCAGGATCGCTGGCTGTTGATGAAAGGACTATTGAATAATCCATTGCATCATGTTTTGTCAGAGTTGACACGATTTTTGCAACTGTTGATGCTTTCTGTCCAATTGCAACATATATACAGATAACACCTTTGCCTTTCTGATTGATGATCGTATCTGTTGCGATCGATGTCTTTCCTGTCTGACGGTCACCGATGATAAGTTCTCGCTGTCCACGTCCGATAGGGAACATTGAATCGATTGAGAGAATTCCGGTCTCAAGTGGTGTGTCTACTGATTTTCTGTCTACAATTCCCGGTGCCTCTTCCTCGATAGGTCTGTAATCGTCCTCTTTGATATCGCCTTTTCCATCAATAGGCTCACCAAGGGCATTGATGATCCTTCCGATAAAACCATCGCCTACCGGAATTCCGGCTTTTTTCTTTGTTCTTACTACTTTGGTTCCTTCATGGATTCCGTGATCTCTTCCGAAAAGGATAACTCCGATCTCATTCTGACGGATATCCTGAACCATTCCTTTTACTCCATTATCGAATACTACGATCTCACCATACATGGCATGATCGATGCCGTATACTGTGGCGATTCCGTCACCGACCCAGATTACTTTTCCGGTCTCGCGGCTTTCTGTATCGAAGTCGATATTTTCTATCTCACTCTGGATAATGGAGATTATGTCTGTTGCACTGATTGCGCCCACAGGGGTCACCTCCTGGTCAATTTTCTTTCGAGCTGGCGAAGTCTTCCTTCGTAGCTTCTGTCATACTCTTTGTTTAGAGTTCTGATAACATATCCGCCCAAAAGTGACTCATCTACCTTTTGTGTCAGATATATTTTTTCATTCGGATATTTGCTTTGCAGCAGCTCCTGTGCATCCTTTACTTCCTCATCAGATGCCGTCTCGGCACTGACAAGTTCTGCGCGCAGGATATGATTTTGTCTGTCATGGTAACGGTAAAATGCTTCAAATATATCATGCATCTGTCCGATATTTCCAAGCCTGCACATGGTCTTTACAAAATCCTTAAGCACCTTTGGAGTTTCCTCAAGTCCGAATACTTTTTCTATGATGTCATACTTTTTTGCAATAGGTATTGTCGGATTTTCGAGTGTCTCCTGAAGCTTCGGTGTTACAAAGAAAAGCTCCTGTGCCCTTTCCACATCCTGACGCTCCACAGACAGCTGATACAAAACTTTTGCGTTATTTACTGCTGCCTGCGTCATTAGCATCACCTGTCTTTACGATTTTTCTAGCTGCCATAAGAGCAAGCTTGGCGATGTCTGCCTGTGCGGCCTTTGTCGCTTTCTCCTGCTCGCTTGCAATGTCCGCTTTTGCTTTTTCAAGCATATGGTCTGCTTCCTGTCTTGTTCTCTCAAGAGTCTTCTCCTGCTCAGCCTCGGCTCTTTCCCTGGCATTCAGGATGATCTGATCAGCCTCTGTCTTTGCACTTTCCAGTTTCTTCTGATAGTCATTTTTTAAGCTTTCGGCATCTTCCTGACTCTTCTTTGCATCTGAAAACTGCTGCTGTATCATCTCTTCTCTCTGATTGATCACGTTCATAACACGGTCAAAGAGAAATTTTTTGAAAATCCAGTACAGGAAAAGCAGGTTGACTACTGTCCATAATATGTTCCATGGATCAATCTTTAACATTGCTCTACCTTCCTTTCCGTTTATTCCAGATCAATTATTTAAGGAAGAGGATGATAAGTAATGCGATAACGAAACCGTAAATAGCTGTTGCCTCTGCAAGGGCACATCCTAAAAGAAGTGATTTAGAGATCTTGCTCTCAGCCTCAGGCTGTCTTGCGATTGCGTCTACTGCACTGCTTGTTGCTTTACCGATTCCAAGTCCTGCTCCGATTCCTGTTAAAACTGCGATTCCAGCTCCGATTGCTACTAATAATGTTGATGACATAGTGATTTCTCCTTTTCTTGTCTATATATGATGTTACTTTTTGTTTTGCAATAACCATCGTGTGTTTATTTGCAATGGTAACTGCTGTTAAATTCTTGAGAATTTTCTTCTCCTGCATGACCACCTGTGGCATGTCATACGTCTTCCGGTCAAACGCTTACTCGGTTGCCTCCTTTATGAACAGTCCTGTCAGGAATACAAATACATACGCCTGAATAAGTCCGTCAAAGATGTCAAAATAGCAACTGAATACAGCCGGCACGATTGCCGGAACGACCATCTTTAAAAGCTCCATGATTACAAAGGAACCAAGTACGTTTCCAAATAATCGCATACAAAGCGATAATGGTTTGATAAAGATTTCGAGGATATTGATAGGCAGTATTACCGGCATTGGCTCAGCAAAACTCTTAAGCCACTTCTTTGTTCCTTTGGCTCTTATGCCCGATACCTCGATAAGAACTATACTCATGACAGCAAGTGCTACCGTGACGTTCATATCCTTCGTCGGTGGTTTGAACCCAAGTAAGCCTATTAGGTTTGCTATTCCAATATAAATAATTACTGTTGCCAGATAAGGGGTGTACTCTTTCGCATTTTCTCCAAGTGTCTCACCAAAGAAATTGTCTAAGAATTTCACACCAGCCTCAACGGCTACCTGTCTGCGTCCGGGATTTTCCACTGAAAGATTTCTACCCAGGAAAAAGCACAGTAAAAATACTGCCGCCATGATGATCCATGTGACTACTACCGACTCATAAATGGGTATTCCACCGAAAATTGGTATCGTAAATACTACGTTACAATTCAGCTCCTCTAACAGTCCCTCTACCAGAGCATCCATCTGCGTTACCTCCTTTCTTCCCTTATGAAATTTGATACGCAAATTGTTTCTCTAATAAATAAGAAACAACTATCGTCGAGGTTGATTTTAGTCACATTGAAAAATAATGTCAATGTTTGAGTTTTGTAAATTTTGCTCATCTAATTTTTCCATTTTTTAGTGAGCTTTTCATACGTTTTTTGTTTTTTTGTGCCGTATTTTTGTACATTTTTGACATTGCGTTTTTTCACTGTTTATTGTTTTTTTATTTTTTGTTGTAATATGTTAAAACTTTATAAAATAAACAGAAATATTTTCCATCTTTTTCACAACATTTCACAATACATTTATTTTATAAAGCTGTTTTATTGTGTTTCCTTACAATTTTAGGTGCGTGTTTTTGGCATTGTGCACTATGGGGCTTTCAACTGTATTGGCTCTTGCTGCTTTGTTGGAGAGTCTACGGAAAAGCTGCTCCATGCCATACTCGAATTGAACAGGTACTCCGCAGCTAAGATACTGTAAGAATTATGTGGTGAGTGAGCGTAGGGATGACGTAAACGACATGATTGAAAACTCGGATGCACAAATGTCCTTGAAAAATCACTTGGCAGAGATGGCATTGTCGGAAGAATAGGTGATGACGAGTTTGCAGCTTTCTATAAACTTACTAACGGTGAGATGTACGCTAATCAGATATTGACTGAAGCCATCTCTGGGCACAGTGTGCGAGGCAGGCTGCACCAATCGGACACACATCCTCATTGAAGCGGACTTTAGGGTTGTGTGCTGAATAAGCGCCTCTTTCATCCATGTATCCGGCTGATAAATACATAAATGTACTAGGTACTTTTTCTGCTATCACTGCAAAATCCTCTGATGCACTGGCGCTGACATCAGGATATTCTACGAATCCTGGAATATTCAGTTCTCTCATGTATCCAAGCATCTCGTTTGTAAGATCAGCATTACATACCAGAGGTGGAACACTGGATAACGTATCTATCACAGCCTCTCCGCCATATACTTCTGCTGTTTTTTTTGCCACCTGTGTAATTCGGCTTACAAGCTTTTCTCTCTCTGTTGCGTTGTTTGTGCGAAGCGTTCCCTCCAAAACTGCCGCATCCGGAATTATATTTGCAGCAGCCCCTGCTTCAAATTTTCCTATAGTCAGTACACATGAAGATTCAGGGTCTGCTTCCCTTGCTATAAGCTCCTGCAAAGCAAGATGAATATGTACCCCTATATTAATTGGATCAATTCCTTTGTGCGGATATGCCCCATGCGAACCCTTTCCTTTTATATTGATTCTAAATCCGTCCACTGAAAACATCATTGTGCTTTTACTATTATACATTACAAGACCAACTGGCATCTGCCCTGGCGAAACGTGATATGCCAGTGCTGCGTCAACTGACGGTTCCTCAAGAATTCCAGCATCTAGCATGTCATTACTACCTTCAAAGGTTTCCTCTGCCGGTTGGAACATCAGTTTGACAGTACCTTGCAGGCTGCTTTCATTCTCCTTTAACATTTTTGCTGCTGCAAGCAGCATTGCGGTGTGAAAATCATGTCCACATGCGTGTGCCTGTTTTCCTGTTTTGCATGCAAATTCTTCGCCACTTTCTTCTGGCATCGGAAGTGCATCCATATCAGCTCTAAGCAAAATACATCTGCCCTTTTTTCCTATTGTTGCAGTTACACCATGTCCACATTCCACCGGATGTATTCCATATGATTTTAGTTTTTCCATAACATATGCTTTCGTTTTTGGTAATTCAAGTCCCACTTCTGCATTTGTGTGAATGTACCTTCTATCTGCAACTATTTCATCTTTTAATTCGATTGCTCTTTCATAAAAATTCATAGCTCACTATTCCTTTTCCTGTTTTTCTTCAACATCGACAACCTGTATCATTCCCTTTTTCCACATGATATACGAACTTAATATACCTATCGGAAGCATACATACTATAAGGATTCCTACCAATCCAAGAAGGCTCTTTCCTGCACCTGCCATTCTGGCCACAACAGAAATTCCTGAAACGATTACAAGCACTGGTATTACGCCTTTTATTGCACCTTTTACTACCTTTCCGCTATTAGCTGGTGTAGCAAACAATCCAAGTGCCATTGATCCAAACAGAGCTGGAATAACATAGTCCTTTGCTGTATTCATAGCCGGAAGCTCAAATACGGGTCTGATGAAACTTGATAGCAGTGCTGCCGCAGCAAGAACTACCACTGCAACAATTGATGATATTGCTATGGAAACTGTTGCAATAGCATCACCTTCCGGAGTATTTTGCTCCACATCAGCGACTTTCATACCATTTAATGCACATGGAAATTTAAGATTCATGATATTTCCCGTAATAAATCCAAGATAACTGGACGATCCAAGAACCGGTATATAGCTTAGTGCTTCTGAAAATCCAACAGGTATATAAATCAGTAAAATACCTATTGTGCTCGCATTTATAACATCACTAAACTGTGGCATGCAATCATATACTATACAGATGATAAATGGCAATAAAATCATATATATAAGTGCAACTACTGTCCCCAGTCTTCCCCAGGAATGTGCCCAGATCTGAAATGGATCTGTCAGTTTCTTTTTTTCTTTATTTCTTTTTTTACTCATAACATACCTCCCTTGTTTTATCCGAAAATCTTAACCCAGAATACAGAAGATGCCATTCCTGCAATCAGCGTAAATGCCATAATAAAATTGTTAAGCCACTTAAAACCCGGCTTCTTCGAAAGTATTCCCAGCACAACTGCAACAACAAGTCCAGTAAGCATTACACATGCCTGTATTGTATCTCCAATAAGAATTACCGGAATATATACAGCAAACAGCGTCATCATAAATACACCACTAAATACATATTTCCATGTGCTTGAGTTCTTATCTTTTGTAACAGACATACACATCTTCTTTCCAAACGGAATCAAAATCAAAAATCCGCTCAGCATTCCAATACTCATAAGGATGAGTACCGCTCCAAACTGTGTGGGGCTCAAATTGTCCATCGACTGTCCAAAACTACTGGCAAGAAGTCCCGAAATCTGAGTTTCATACGATAGTGATCCGATAACTGATAATCTCCACCATGGCCAGATAACACTCTGAAATACTGCAACAAGTGCGAAGAAACCTACAACAATGGACAGCGCTGGTACCAGTGAGAAAACAGCGCTGGATTTTATTACATCATGTAATTTTTCTTTAGATATTCCAAGCTCCAGACACCGATTATATGCCTTTTTTAAAAATGCAAGTGATAATCCCAGAATATACACTAATCCTATTATAATAAGGATCATAAGTAGTGATGAATTTGCAATTTCTTTCATAGAAACTCCTTTCTCTTGTAAACATAATTCGGGCAGTCAAAATACCCAATAGTAAAAAAAGAGGATACACCCTGTTGAGTGCATCCTCGCAACCACCCTTTATCACTTTATCAGAGTAGCATAGAAAAGGCCGTTATGTCAATCCTTTAATAATCTTTACTTAAACTTTCCACATGTTATACGACCGGGTGTATCAGTTTTGAGTTCTTTATATATAGTTATAACACTTGCGCTTACGCACTAAGAAAAATACGGTAATACAAAGCGTGAAAATCTCCGCTACAATGATTGCACACCATATTCCATCTATTCCCAGTATAATAGGAAGCAGCATGATAGCACCTATCTGGAATACAAGGGTTCTCATAAATGATATAATCGCCGAAATCACGCCATTATTTAATGCTGTAAAAAAAGATGAACCAAATATATTGTATCCATCAACCAGATATGCGATACAGTATATCCTGAATCCATGTATCGTCATTGCAAGCAGTTCCTTGTCGTACCCTACAAATACTTTTGCAAAAGGTTCTGCCAGAAGCTGCGCTAAAATCTCAAGTGACAATGCCCATATAACTATAAGGCTAAGGCTCTTTTTGAACATATTTTTAAGTTCCGAATGATTTCCTGCACCATAATGAAAGCTTATGATTGGTGCGCTCCCTATCGAATATCCGAAGAATATCGCTATAAATACAAAATTCACGTACATAATCGTGCCATATGCAGCAACTCCGTTTTCTCCAGCTATTTTCATAAGCTGAGCATTGTAAAGAGAACTTACTATTGAGCTTGAAATATTAGTCATAAGCTCTGATGAACCATTTATGCATGCTTTAATTAGTATTCCGCCATCAAACTGCATACGACCAAGCTTGAGCGGACTACCGTTTTCACGGGCGAAATAAAAAATCGGGAATAATCCACCAATAAGTTCTCCACACACTGTTGCCAGAGCAGCACCCTTTAATCCAAAGCCAAACATCCCCACAAATAAAAAATCCAGCACAATATTTGTTACCCCAGCTGTTATAATGACTCCCAATCCCAATTTCGGCTTTTCTGCTGTAACAAAGAAACTCTGAAATACATTCTGGAGCATAAATGCAGGCATGGATATAAATGTCAGACGCCCATATAGTATACAGTTGTCAAGCAATTTTCCCTCCGCACCGAGCAGCCTGGCAGCCTGTGGAACCAATAGTACACCAATCAGCGTAAAAAAAATGCCAAGTATTGCTGTTGTATACACAATCAGAGAAAAATATTCATTTGCTTTTTCTTTTTTTCCTTCTCCAAGTGTCTTTCCTACAATGGCGCTTCCTCCGGTTCCAAGCATAAATCCAAGTGCTGATATGGCCATCAGCAAAGGAAATATTAGATTTATGGAAGCAAGTGCTGTTTTTCCAACATAATTTGAAACAAAAAGTCCGTCCACCACACTGTAGATTGATGTAAAAATCATCATCACTATAGACGGCAGAACAAATCGTAAGAGCTTTCGGTATGTAAAATGCTCTGATAATTGTATCGTATTTTTCTTTGAACTCATTTTATTTTCCCCTAGCTTAGTTACAATAATTTATCTTATGATATGAGGGTCAAAAGGTATTTTGATCACTTTTCAAATACACGGTCAAATGCTTCTCTAAGAGCTGCATTATGTCTGCTGTTAAGCTCTAACATAGCCTGTGCCTGTTCCTCTCCGAGAGCTTCAAAAGCCTGTGTTTCTATATCAATAACCGGTCGCATCAGACGTTCGATTTTTTCCTCTCCAAGTGGCGTGAGATAAATCTTCATGCCTCTTCCCTTTCCACTTTCCAGCCTCAGAAAACCATCTTTTTCCAAAATACGGATTGATGAATTAACCGTCTGCTTCGGAATAAAAGTCGCCTCGCATATGTCTTTCTGCTGACAGCCATTTCCCAGCTCACAAATTGTATACATGATATCAAACACGCTGTTCGACACGCCTATCTGAGCTGCAATATCGCGGTACATATCGTTGAACTGCTTGTATATTTTATTGTATTCTCTAAGAACAGCGTTCATATGTATGTTGAAATTATCCTGCATAATTATCCCGTCCTCTATTGTATGTATGGTAAAATCGTAACTGTTCATTACTTTCCGTAAAGCCTTCTATTTAAGTCCGATTTCGTACTTAAAGGAGTATAGTCCGATTTCATACTTGTGTCAAGTACTTTTTACCCCAAATCAACACCGGGCAGCATATGTGTAGATCAAGCCAACACGTAGCAAAAAGCAGAAATACGCAAAACCTATAAATGTGGAAATCTGGTTAGTTTTAACTAACTATTCTATATAATAAAAAGAGCACCTTTTCGTTACTTTTCAGATGCTCTTTTCATCTATTAGCTTAGTTAGTCTTCCTGTCTGAATATAACATTGCGATATTTATTTAATATCCCAAGAAGGATCGAGCCAAGTATGCACACTGAGATCACTTCTCCTGCACCAACTGTCAATGCGTAAAATGGTAATGACCAGTCCTTATCATGCCAGGTAAATACAAAACCGTATCCGTATCTGAGTACGAGCGGGATAATTATCGCATTTGAGATTACCGGTGGCAATGTGCACAGTATTTTGTGTTTTCTGAGCAAATATGTACCGATTGCAGCTATAAGTGTAGCAAGACTTCCAAATACTATGTCATAAATCGTAGCTCCTGTCAGTATATTTGCCAGCAGGCATCCAATCCACAGTCCCGGTATTGCTGCCGGCGTAAAAAAGGGAAGTATACAAAGTGCCTCAGAAATTCTTACCTGAATGTTTCCGCTTGCAAGGTTAAATGCATTGATAAACATTGTAAGCACTACATAAAGTGCGGCAATAACTGCGGCCTGGGTAATAAATAATACCTTTTTGTTTCTCATATTCAATTTCTCCTTTAGTTTTATTTTACGTCAGGAAGGTCTCGAACTGACGTTTTACGGTCGTAAACTATATCATACAAGCACAATACATGTCAAGCCTCCATTCCCATAAGCCACATCAGCTTATGAACCATTAAAATCAGAAAATCACCTTGACCTTTAGTTTTAAAGTTACTATAATGTACATAATAGTAAATAAGTCCTACTCACATCAAGTACTAAAGATCAGGAGGGTAAAGATGATTGGAAAAGAAGAAAAAATCCAAAAATTAGAAGAAGTCGAGGCTAAAATGTATGCCAAAACAGGGCCAAAATGGTTTCAAACAATTAAAGCTCAGCTTATAATATTGAACCTGATGCTTTTGGCATTATTTAATATTGTTATGGCTATTGTAATGAATAATTTTGATTCTTCGACAAGTAATGCCACTGGTCTGCTGAAATATGTTTCAGATGTACAGTCATATGAAGAAAACGTAGCAACGGAATTATATATTCTGAACAGCATGCCTGCCACATATATGCTCAATAACACAGCAGACGAAAAGCAGGCAACACTCGATGACTGTAACAATTTCATTTCGCAGATTCAGACAAATATGCAGTCGCTTATTGATAGCATTTCCGAACAGAGTAATGATAATGCCATTGCAGCTGTAGCATCAGCTAAAACACTTCAGACAGATTTAAATGAGTATCTGGGGTACTTACAGCAGGCAATGGATTATGCCCAGGCTGGAAAAACTGATGAAGCTATTGCATTAACAAATGGCGATCTTGCCACAAGCAGAGCAACCTGTGATCAGGATATCACAGAGGTTGAGGATGCGCTGGCACTTATATCCAGTGGTGGAATTGACTATCTGAACCAGCTTCGAAACTCTGGTATAAAAGCAACATTGACCGGACTTGTTATTTTTATAATCATGATCGCATTTAACTATCTCTTTATGAGAATGACAATTGTTACAAAAGTAAGAAGAATATCAGATGAAATAAATGTCATGATAGATGCCATAAATGATGGACAGGGTGATTTGACTGCCAGGATCAATACACCTACAAATTCTGAACTTAAATTTATTAAGGATGGCATAAACAATTTCATTGCAACTTTACAGGACGTTATGAAAGATGTCAAAAACGGTTCCGTAATACTTACCGATTCGTCTGAAAATATTGCAGCTCAAATTACAAAAGCAAATGATAATGTAACAAATACATCCGCAGCATTGGAGCAGCTTGCAGCAAATATGGACAATATGGCATCTACTGCCGAGGAGATCAATGCACAGCTTACTGATGTAGAGGACGCTACTGCAAGTATCGGTGCTGAAGTTGTTGATGGCAGAAACAAAGCAAAAGATATTAAGGCCGAGGCCGATTCAATAAAAGATGAAGCTGCCGCCAAGAAAATTGATACAGGTGCAAAGGTTGAGGCACTCAGCCATGTACTTGAAAAATCTGTTAAAGAGGCTGAACAGGTTAAGCAGATTGCAGATTTAACAAATGATATCCTCGATATAGCCAGCCAGACAAACCTTCTTGCCTTAAATGCTTCAATAGAAGCAGCACGTGCCGGTGAAGCTGGCAAAGGATTTGCAGTAGTAGCTGATGAAATAAGCTCTTTGGCTGCAAATTCTAGAGATACTGCCGGAAATATCCAACAGATATCCGGACAGGTTACCGCTGCCGTGCAGTCACTTTCAGAAAATGCGACACAGGTTGTCGAATTCATAAATCAGACCGTATTAGCAGATTATGATACCTTTGTTGATACAGGTGAAAAGTATGAAAATGCTGCAAGCGTTATCAATGACATGCTTGAAACCTTCGAAGACAAGGCAAACAATCTTAACGTTATCATGAGCGAAATGACAGAGGCCGTTGGAATGATTGCCAATTCTGTACAGGAATCCTCACATGCTATCAATATTTCTGCCAACTCTGCTACAGAAATTGTAGTTGAGATGCAGGATATTGGCAACGCAATTGTTCAAAATAATGAAGTAACAGGAAAACTTAACGACTCAACCCAGAAGTTCGTATCATTATAATAACGAGCATGATATTTAACATATTTATTTTTACACAAAAAGAGAGCCAATTGGCTCTCTTTTTATGTAAGTTATCCCTTTTTATAGTTGATGATAATGCTGCCCTGTTTCCGTAGAGTGAACTAATATGTAGAATAAACCAATATGTAGAGCGAGTCAACACGTAGCAAAAACCACAAAAAGTACGAACATGCAATACCTACCCAAGCATCACATCAAGCGTCATCATAAGGCAAAATCCCACCATAAACGCTATGGTAGCCCGGTTTGAATGTCCGCCCTCTGACATTTCCGGCACCAGCTCTTCTATGACCACATAGATCATGGCACCAGCCGCAAAACTGAGCAGATACGGCATCACCGGCTCTATTATGCCGATAGCAAGTATCGTAAGTATGCCCGCCATAGGCTCGACAATGCCGGAAAGCACACCGTATACAAACGCTCTCGGCTTTGAGCTTCCGGTGCTATGTAATGGCATTGATATTATTGCGCCCTCAGGAAAATTCTGTATGGCAATTCCGATAGCCAGCGAAAGGGCTGCCGCCCTTGTGATCGTTGATGTTCCGGACAGCCAGCTTGCATAGAGCACTCCGACAGCCATACCCTCCGGTATATTATGTAAGGTAACCGCTAATACCATCATGGTCTGCCGGCTGAAATTACTTTTTGGTCCCTCCACCGACTGATCCAGATGCATATGAGGTGTGACCGTATCCAGTATGAGTAGGAAGAACATTCCGAGCATAAATCCTGCTACTGCCGGGAAAAACTGCATTTTTCCAAGACTTTGTGACTGTTCCAGTGCCGGTATCAAAAGACTCCACACCGATGCCGCTATCATAATGCCTGCCGCAAAACCACTGAGCATTTTTGTGGTCTTTACGGAAAGCTCGTTTTTCATAAAAAGAACGCATGCCGATCCAAGCGTAGTCCCTAAAAACGGGATCAAGAGACCTATTACAACTGATGTTATCATTCCTGTTCTCACCTCCAGAATTTACACCTTGATTACTATTTTACTTATCTTCTGTTTTTACTTATTATCTATTTATTTTTCATCCTCTGATTTACACTCATTATACCACTTTATAAATTTAAATCATCAGTTAGTCGCGTATAACCACAATATCACATTTAATCTTTTACTTCAAGCCAATATCCCCATAAATCCAAAAACTCAAAATCAGAAAATACATATAGTACATATTTTCTAAATTTGAGTTTTTAATATATAGAATATCCTTTATATAGTTACGCAAAGTATAATTACACCATATGCGCACACTGTATCAGCAGCAGCCATGCAAGTCCATAATAAGTCACAACAGCGACAAGATCGTTTACTGTTGTGATGAGCGGACCTGATGCAACTGCCGGATCAACCTTGATCTTGTGGAAAAACAACGGTACAAGTGTTCCGACAAGACTTGATATGATCATTGCGACAAGCAGTGAAATACCTACACAGCCTGATATCATAACCGCATTTAAGATGGTGTAGCTCTTAAATAACTTTATATAAATTCCAAGTACGACAAGTGCCATTATTCCGAGCAGAAGTCCGTTGCTGAAGCCAACCTTCATCTCTTTTATCACAAGGGAAAGCTTATCTTTTCCGCTTAAGTTTTCATCCATGAGTACACGGATTGTTACGGCAAGTGACTGTGTTCCGACATTTCCTGCCATGTCAAGTATAAGCGACTGGAAACAGATGACTATCGGAAGTGCGGCAACCACGCCTTCAAATGCCCCGACAACCGTAGACACGCCCATTCCAAGGAAAAGCAATACTATAAGCCATGGCATACGCTTTTTCATACTCTGCAGGGTGGTTTCTTTCAGATCTTCCTCTGCTGTCAAACCGGCTAACTTTGCGTAATCCTCGCCCATCTCATCATCGACTGCCTCGATGACATCCTGCGCTGTGAGGATACCGATAAGCTCTTTTTTCTCGTTTAATACAGGCAGAGAGTCCTCTGCGTAGTCCTTTATCTTCACGATACTCTCTGAGATTTTCTCATGATCGAGCAGATACGGATAAGAATAACTGATAAGATCTTCAAGATTGTCGTTTTCTCTTGCTATTATCAGATCCTTTAAATCTATCGCACCGCAGAATTTTCCTTCGCGGTCTGTGACATAGATCGTTGATATATTGTCATTTTCCCCCGCCTGACGTACAAGCTCATGCATAGCCTGACGGATATTGAGATTTTCAGATATGCTGATGAAATTTGTAGTAATGAGACTTCCTATCTCGTCCTCATCATAGGAATTGATAAGCTGGATGTCTGCTCTTACATCCTCATCCAGTCTCGGGCGCAGCTTTACCTTTACGCTCTCATCGATATCCTCGAGCAAGTCAACAGCATCATCCGAATCCATTTCGTTGATGACTTCCGCCAGTTTATCGATTCCAAGCTCTTCGATATAAGGCTCTGCGTCCTCAATATATGAGAAAATATTTGACATCCACTCAGCTCCAAGGCTGTTGTAAAGCGCAAGTCTTTCCTCTTTCGTCAAAAACTCCAGACTTTGTGCGATGTCGTTCTCATGGAAATCGTTTAATCGGTCAAGAAGCGTCTCCCTGTCATATCCGCTCCTTATTACCTTTACAATGTCTTCTACGAATTTTGGTTCTTTTAATATCTCTTTTCTCATTTTAAGCCTCCATTCTCCCTAAAAAAGGGCATAAAAAATCCACCGTCTGTTGTGACACTTTCCAAACGGTGGGGCAGACTTAAATTATAAAGAGCTGCATTAAAAGGCATATACAGACACTTGAAGATAATCCAAGACTGTTCCACCGTTATATTTAGTTCGCCCATGACTATCACAACTGTCCATATATTCTGCCTCCTTAATCCATAATAATTTGTGCAAATCTTAAAATCATCATTCTCATTTGCGCCAATATAATAACACTGTCCGATTTAAAAGTAAATCATATTTTTGTAAAATTTATTATGATATGCATGCACACTTATCAGTTTAATATCTCGTCCTGCTCCAGACGTTTTGTGAAAAGTATATCGTGATTTATCATCCTGTAAAACCCAAGCTTCATATCCTCAAAGGACTGCGCACCCATTCCCATGAGCCACATCAGCTTAGTGATCGTTGCCTCAAGCGTCATATCGTATGCCTCAAGTATCTTAAAATCCAGTCTGACGCGCTTTCCAACTTCGTATACTGTCATGTTGCTGCCCTCACTGGCTACCTGCGTAGTCATGACGAGTATTTTTCCTCTATCCTGCCACTCCACCATTTCACGGTAAAATTCATCAACAAGAGTCTTTGGGATGCCGCCCACTCCGAAACTTTCAATCACTATGCAGTCATAATGCTCAAATAAATACGACAGAATATCAGGCTTCATGCCCGGTATGAGCTTTAGCACATATACGCTGTTTTTCATGTTGTACGAAAAGCGAACCTTTCCGGTATAAGGCTTTTCAGTTATATAGCGGATCAGCATGCCATCCTGTATAACGGCTCTGTATGGAAAATTAATGCTTTTAAACGCATTATAGCTCTTTGCCCTTTCCTTTCTAGCTCTTGTACCGATGATAACTTTTCCGTCAAATACTATGTTTACATCTTGTGAGTCATCATCTGCGGCATAGATAAAGCTGTCAAGCAGATTGGTCTTGGCATCGGTGACATCCATCGCAATCGGCTTTTGTGCTCCGGTAACAACTATAGGTTTTGCGGAATTCTGGATCATGTATGATAGCGCAGCCGCTGTATACGCAAGAGTATCTGTTCCATGGCATATGACAAAGCCATCGTAGATGTCATAATTGTCCTCCACGGCTTTTACAATGAGTTTCCAATGCTCCGGTGTCACATTTGTGCTGTCAAGATTGCATACCTGTATTGACTCAACCTCACATATTTTGCTTACTGCCGGGATATATTCGAGTATATCCTCAGCCGAAAGTCCCGGTGCAAGTCCGTTTTTAGTCTGTTTTGAGGCGATCGTTCCGCCTGTGCCTATCATAAGAATTTTTTTCATAGGTAATTTATTCATCAGAAGTCTCCTGTCTCTTTATATATTACTTATCTTTCCTGAAACAGCTCGATTTCCTCGCCAAGCGGACCTTTACAGAATGCAATGCGCGCAGGAAATGCCGGTGTTGATGCGATCTCGATATCCTTCGGCTCGATAAATACTTCATAACCTGCAGCTTTTACAGCCTCTACACAGGCATCCACATCATCTGTTGCGAATGCGAAATGGCGTATCACACCTTGATCCAGTGCACCGTCACCATCGTTAAAGATCTCGACAATTCCGTTTCCTGTATCAAGCATTATGCCTGCTTTCCATTCCCTTACAACGGGTATTCCAAGAATGTTCTTGTAGAAATCTATTGTTTTGTCATATTCCTCTGTGCTGCTGCACTTCATTGATACGTGATGTATACCTTTTATTAAACTCATTGTTTTCCTCCATATAAGTTGCTTTTTTATAGTTCACACCAAATATTTTATCTTATTTCTTCATTATAGAAGCATTTCTATTTGGTTTCAACTTATTGTCATTAACAAATTATCTGCATCTCAGTTACTCCAAAATGGGCTAGTGATATGGTGTAGTTCACTTAAAACTGTTATACTAGGATATATCAGGAATAAATACAATCTACAGGAGGATCATCATGATAATAAAAAACGGCATCGTAGCAGATCCGGCATCAGGTCTCTACGAACATATGGATATACTTGTTAAAAATGGAAAAATCGAAAAAATCGCCCCTGAAATATCAGACGCTTTAAACAACGACAGCGAAGTAATAGATGCGTCCGGAATGATCGTCGGACCGGGACTTATAGACACACATGTGCATTTCCGTGATCCCGGCTTTACATACAAAGAGGATATACACACCGGTGCACTCGCTGCCGCAAAGGGTGGATTTACATCCGTTGTGTGCATGGCAAATACATCACCAACTGTAGATAATGTGGATACTTTAAAAGACAATCTGGCTCGCGGTGCAAAGGAAAACATCCGTATATATCAGGCTGCCGCGATATCACATTCCCTCAAAGGTCAGGAGGAAGTGGACATGACAGCATTAAAAGCTGCCGGAGCCTGCGGATTTACTGATGATGGCATCCCACTCCTCAATGCCGAGTTCTGCTATAACGCCATGGAAGCTGCTGCCAGACTCGATATGCCTGTAAGCCTCCACGAAGAGGATTCTGCTTTCATCCGAAACAACGGTATCAACCACGGAAAAGTATCCGAAAAATTAGGTATCTACGGATCGCCTTCCATCGCAGAGGAATCACTTGTGGCAAGAGATTGTCTGCTTGCGCTCCGCTCTGGTGCTGACGTTGTTATACAGCATATCAGCTCCGGTGTATCTGTCGATCTGATCCGCACCTACAAAAAACTTGGTGCAAAGCTCCACGCTGAGGCTACTCCACATCATTTCACACTGACTGAGGATGCAGTTTTAGAGCATGGCACACTTGCCAAAATGAACCCGCCTCTGCGCACCGAAAACGACAGAAAACAGATCATCGAAGGTCTTATCGATGGAACAATAGACCTTATTGCAACAGATCATGCACCTCACAGTGCAGAAGAAAAATCAAAACCTATAACCGAAGCACCAAGCGGTATCATCGGTCTTGAGACTTCCCTCGCACTCGGTATCACAAGCCTCGTCAAACCGGGACATCTGAGCATACTACAGCTTTTGGAAAAAATGACTGTAAATCCTGCAAAGCTGTACCATATGCCTTACGGCACTATCTCAGAAGGCATGGATGCTGATCTTGTCATCTTTGATCCGGACGAAAAATGGACTCCCACCGAATATGTATCCAAATCGTCAAACACACCATTTACTGGCATGGAATTGACCGGCAAGGTTAAGTATACTATATGTGGTGGAAATGTGGTGTATTCGGATAAATAAGTAATAAGTGATGTGTGAGATCCTTAAGTTCAGGCATTGTATTAATTTGTAACTTTTCAAGCAGATTGTGAACACGTGTGTTCATAATCTGCTTATTTTAAATGGCACGACATTATTTTCCAGTCTTTTCTTCTAATTCAAGCATATATTTGTCGAAATCAGACATAAACAATCTATCCTGTATGATACGATACTTTTCAAATTCTGTTTCAGCATGAAGTTTCGCAATTTCAGCAGAAACCTTGCCTGCATCCTACAAAATCCAATAATCAAACATTTGAATCAAGCTGTTGCTTCATGTTTATTCTTAGCCAAATAGAAGTCCTCCTTTATTTCATGTTCTTCTGTCGACGTTGTATTATTCAATATGTAATGATTTTTTCAAAAATCTTCAGACGGATACTGTTCCGGAATTAAATTGCTGTAGTAGACGGTTTTTCCGGACAGCACATTATCATAGAATCCCTGTTTCCAATCGATAAAATCAATCGAAGTCTGAAGCTCCTCCATGGATGCAATCAAAGATTTTCTTTTTATCTCCAAAATCTGTTTTCGCCGCGGAATCGATGACTCTCCTTGCAGACAAAGTGCCAGGTACTCCTTCATCTCAGCAATACTCATTCCACATTTTTTCAGGCAATTAAGACTCTGAATCCATTTGATATCATGCTCATCAAAAACGCGGTAATTGTGCTGATTGCGTTTTACATTGGGAACAAGCCCTTCCTTACAGTAAAATTTCAGATTTTCATATGTCATATTCGTAAGCTGACAAGCCTCTTTCATCGAATACATAAAAATTCCTGCTTTCTTCAAAAAAGTTCTTGACCGGTAGTTACTACCGACTATTACAATCATAGTGCACTGAGCATCTCGTTGTCAACGTGCAAATCTATAACAAAGGAGTGATTTCATAATGAATGAAAGAAAGGAAGATATTACTATGGAATACATTACTTTAAGCAACGGCGTAAAAATGCCACAGCTTGGCTACGGCGTCTATCAGGTCACGCAGAACGAATGTGAGCGCTGCGTACTGGATGCTCTGAAGGTCGGCTACCGCGCCATCGACACAGCACAGAGCTATTTTAATGAGGAACAGGTCGGCGCTGCCATCGAAAAGTCCGGCATTGACCGTAAAAACATTTTTCTGACCACCAAGGTCTGGGTAGAACACTACGGCTATGAGGAAGCAAAAAAGTCCGTGCTGGAGTCTATGCAAAAGCTCCGCACCGACTATCTTGATCTCTGCCTCCTGCATCAGCCGTTTTCCGATTATTACGGCGCATGGCAGGCACTGGAGGAACTGTATGAAGCCGGAAAAATTCGTGCCATAGGTGTCTCTAATTTCTATCCAGACCGTCTGGTGGACATCTGCTCCTTTGCACACATCCGCCCGATGATCAATCAGGTAGAGACGCACCCATTTAACCAGCAGATTGAGGCAAAAAAGTGGATGGATAAGTATGGTGTGCAGATCGAAGCCTGGGCACCATTTGGTGAAGGCCGCGGCGATATGTTCCAAAATCCTGTACTGAATAAAATCGGCGCAAATTATAATAAGAGTGCGGCACAGGTCATCATCCGCTGGCATCTGCAGCGAGGTGTGATCATCATTCCGAAATCAACCCACATCGAACGAATGCAGGAAAATCTGAATGTATTTGATTTCACGCTTTCCGAGGAAGACATGGCTTCCATAGCAGCGCTGGACACGAAAACCAGTGCCTTCTTCTCCCACTATGATCCTGCCATGGTAGAGTGGTTTGCCAAGATGGTAGAAGAACGAAAGCAGAACCACGACTGCTCCAAAGAGAAAAAAGACTGGTAGGGAGGAGGTTTGGACGAACTATGTAACTCTAAACAACGGTGTTATTCCTGCAGTTAACCAGGTGGAAACCCGCCTATTCTGGCAGCAATATGCTCTGCACGAATGGCTGGAAAAGTACAACATCCGGCACGAGGCATGGGGTCCACTTGCCCAGCACCGATTAAAAGAAGTCCTCGAAAGCCCCATTGTAAAGCGTATTGCTTCCGCACACGGTAAAACACTCGCGCAGATTGCTCTGAGGCAGCATGTTCAGCGCGGCATTGTGGTAATCCCGAAGAGTACACACAAAGAGCGCATGAAAGAAAATCTGGATATCTTTAATTTTGAGCTGACTGCCGATGAAATGGAACAACTCAGAACACTGGATTAACCCTCGTTTTTACATTTCTGCCACAACTCGACAAGGCAACCCTGTCATATCTGCATAGTTCATCGGATAAGTATTTGCCATGAATGTGTCACCATTTTCAAGTAAACTCTTCAGATTGCACAGGTTCTCGACAATAAACACTCCATGGTCTGCGCAGTGCTGATCCATAGGCATATGCTCTTTTCCTCTTCTTACACCTGCAAAATCAACTCCGATGATAGAAACCTTTTTCTTTAATAATGCTTCAATCAATTCATTTGAAAGTTCTGGATGCTCTGTAAAATATTTTCTTGTACCATAGCCCTCTTCTTCAATAAATCCGGTATAAAAAGCGACAAACATATCCTGATTGACCATATCCAAATCAACATCGGTAATATCGATGTCTCTATCTTTTACTCCGCTTACATCAAACACAATAGCGCTTCTTTGTGTATATTCAAGCGGAAACTCTTTATTCATAACATCAAAATGTGTTCCCAAATGTCCAACCAATGCTTTTTTCTCATTTCCCTGAGCATCTGTTACCATCTTAGGTGTAATCTTTAATGTGATATCAATCTTCATTCGTATTTCCTTCCAATTCAGCTATTTGCACTTCAAGATAATCATTAAATGTACGCATAAATTCTTCAACCTGCTTTACAGCTTTTTTATCAAATTGACTTATGAAAGCATCGTCTCGTTTCAGCCAAAGATTATGCCTTTTTTCGTGCTCGTCATGTAAAAACTGCCCCGACTCAGTCAAACGGAAAAATATCTTTTGTTTATTTCCGTCCTGCTGATATGCCTCAATCAGATTTTGTGTCAAAAGTCTCTTTGTAATCTTACTTATGGCTCCTCTCGTGACATTCATATGGTTCGCTATATTAGTTACATTTGGTTCTTCCAGATCACCAATGGCAGCAATCGTATGGATTTCCGAATAATTATATCCATGCAATTTTTCGTCTTCTGTAAGCTTAGAGAGAATTTCCTGCTTCTCCATATACTTAACAAACAGATTCATAAGCTCTGTATTCACTTTATCACCCTTTAACTTGTTTCCTTGTAAACAAGTATATTGTATTTTTGTTTCCGTGTCAACAAAATTTTATGAGAGTTATATTAGTAATTTGCCGTCGCTAAGCATAAAATAAGCTCCTCACCACTGGGATCAATCCAGTGAAGAGAAGCTCATTTGTTATTGTTCTTTAATAAAATTGTCCGGCTATTTTTATCATCCAGGCAGACGGCAATATTTTTGAAACCACTCGATATCCTTTGTAAAACCAACCCGGTGTATAAACACCTCTGCCTTTTTGGGCAAGCTCCAATGCTTTCATTGTCAGCTTTTCCATGTCTAAAAACGGCAGTCCATTTATTTTCTGGCTTTGTCTGCCTTTTCCTTTCGGATTCATTTCCGTATCCATATTTCCGGGACACAAAAGAAGAACATTGATTTTTTTCGCAAGGAGTTCCTCTCGCAATGCTTTACCGAAATAATAGACATACTTCTTTGACGCAGCATAAATCGCTTGATTTGGGACAGGCGAAAATGCCGAAACTGAGCAGGTGATAATACTAAAGCTACCAGCCTGCATATAAGGCAGACATATTCTTTGCATCATTGTCATTCCTTTTATATTCACGGCAATCATGCTCAGAATATCTTTTTCCTGCATGGAAGAAAAATCCCCAGATTTCTCATATCCTGCATTATTGATGAGAACTTTTACAAGAGGTTGTTCTGCCTTTAATTTGTCTGCTATCCTCAAGTATGCCTGTTCATCTGAAAGATCTGATTCTACCGGCACGATTTTCTTCGGTGCATAGTTTCTTGCCAGTACCTCCAGTCTTTCTGTTCTTCTGGCTATAATCCAATACTCATCCAACATAGGATATTTTCTTATAATTGCATCCAGGAACTTCACTCCCAGTCCTGAAGATGCTCCTGTAATAACTGCTATATTCATCTCATCACTTCCTTCAGATTTTTACATTCGGATTGGTATACTGCCCGTGGTTTCTTGTCTTATTTCCGCATTGTATAGCAAACTTCGGGCATCGATGCAGGCAGCCTAAGCACATCACACATTTCTCCTTCACCCAGACAGGTTTTCCATCCTGCATTTGAATTGCCTGTACCGGGCATTTTTTCGCACATAATCCACAGCCAATACAATTCTCATCCACAAAGAGCCTGCTGGTAAGTCTTGCTTTTCGGTTATAAATTGGCTGT
>CAVABC010000002.1:115335-127428 GCA_963586665.1 Acutalibacteraceae bacterium | reverse complement strand
AACTCCGTACCCTTTTGTGCAGATATCATCCTGCCCATATAGTATGCGATCCTGTTTTCGAGCTTATAGCCCAGTTTTGATTTCTTTGTGCTCTTCTGAGCCTCTACATTAATGATAAATTCTTTTTCTTTACCATTATAATACAACGGAAATTTGATATCGTAAATGATTTTTCCATCTTCCTCATCAATACTTTCATTATCCACGTTCGAAATCTTAACCCCTAAACGTTCCGGCTGGGATAATGTTACCGTTGCCTCCCCTATGCATGGAATGATATCTTCGATATCCATGTCATTAAATTCTTTCACCAGTGTCTGCACTATGTATGCCGCAATCTGCGGATCTGCAAGAATACATTTCACATAGTCATCACTGGTCGCTTTGTCCTGCTCTATCTGACTTAGAGTTTTAGACAAATTCGTCCTCGCTTTTCTGTAAATCATATACTTCTCCTAAAATAAAATCTACATTTCTTTAATCTTTGCCACGTAAAGAATACGAAAAAGACAGAACTATTGGCAATTATTAAATTTTAATACACAATGGGATTTGTGGCTGACGTGCCTGATAAATCACTGAGTAATGAACATACTCGAATTGTGTGGACAAATTATATCATTATAGTTTTGAAATTGCAATGAATTTTACAACATTAAAATAGGGAACTCCAAACGAAGTTCCCTACTATGCATGCATTTAACAAATGCGCTATGTAATTACTGTAACAGAGAAAGTACACCCTGAGTAGACTGATTAGCCTGTGCAAGCATAGACTGTCCAGCCTGAGCAAGAATGTTGTTCTTGCTGTAATTAACCATCTCAGAAGCCATATCTGTATCACGGATACGAGACTCAGCAGATGTAGTGTTCTCTACAACATTGTCTAAGTTGCTGATAGTATGCTCAAGTCTGTTCTGAACAGCACCAAGAGCTGATCTCTGAGAAGATACTGTTGAGATTGCATCTGCTATAGCATCTATTGCGTATGTAGCATCATTCTCTGTATCAACTTTAATTCCCTTGATACCAAGTCCTGCTGAACTCATTGAGTCGATATTTACAGAAATCTTGTTTGTTGTATCAGCATCTGCTCCAACATGGAGATTGAACGATAATGCTTCTTTTACACTAACTGTACCCTTTGTTATAGTGAATGTACCATCATCATTGCTTGTAACTGTTGCTGCTGTATCAGCACCGATGCTGCTAGCTTTTGCTAATTCATCTGCTATCTTAGCATAAGCATCAGTATCTGTAATTGTTCCTGCTGCCTGAGTTGTTCCTGCCGTACCTGCTGTCAGAGTAATTGTATCGCCAGTTGCAAAACCTGTACCACCTATTGTAATACCTGAATAGCTACCAGTATCTCCTGCCACATCTGGTGTATTGGTTGTATTTCCTCCAAGATACCATCCCTTTGCTTTTCCGCCAGTAGTACCATCATCATATGTAAGGACACCATCCGCTCCTGTATATGTACCGGTTACAGTTACTGTATTATTAGATGAAACTGCTGATCCTGCAGTTCCTGCTGTTCCAGCGGCTCCTATTGTATACTCTTTACCAGCAATAGTGATCTTATCACCAGCACTCAAAGCTTTATCCAATGTAAATGTTGTCTGGTCAGTATCAAATTTTCCAGCAAATCCAGCATCATGCGCATTAAGAGTCTTTGTTGTATCCTGTGCATCTGAATTTCCCTTTAAGAGATACATCTCATTGAACTTTGTTGTCTCTGATACACGGTCGATCTCAGTTGTAAGCTGGTCAATCTCATCCTGAATAGCTTTTCTATCTGTGTCTGAGTTTGTTCCGTTTGCAGACTGTGTTGCAAGCTCGTTCATTCTCTGAAGCATTGAGTGAACTTCTGTAAGAGCCCCCTCTGCTGTCTGTACTGCTGATACACCATCCTCAGCATTTGTTGAAGCACGATCAAGACCACGGATCTGCTTTCTCATCTTCTCAGAAATTGTAAGTCCTGCTGCATCATCCGCTGCACGGTTGATTCTGTAACCAGAAGAAAGTTTCTCTGTGCTCTTTGACTGAGCGTTTGTTGTGATGTTGAGCATTCTGTTAGCATTTGCTGCCTGCATGTTGTGTTGTACTACCATAATATAATCCTCCTTGTCCCACTTTGTGGGTTATTATGTTTTTGCCTCTGGAAATCCTTTTCCCGAGGATTGTTGCCATTTTATGATTGCCGCACACAAGTAAAATGTGAGCCGCAATTCTCATGGCTTTATTTAGTTGTGTTTCACATATGGCACATAGTTCTTATGCCATACGCATTTATATAACAAGCAGTTCCCGGGTGTAATATCTGATGTTATCAGACTCATAAATGTATGAGCGGTAAGATAACATTTTGATATCACGCTGCCTATTACCAAATCAAATAAAGTGTTTTTAACCGCCCGGCATCTGTAATAAAATGCCACCGGCTGATCGCATAAATCATAAATTAAATATTAAGCAGTTATGATTTATCTGCCTTTTTCTGACGCTCATTCCAGATAATTCTCTGAATTTCTTTCTGCGCTGTCTCTGATATCTCCGGCTCAGGATAGTAAGTTTCTTTCCTTCTCTGTGGATTTGGCTCGTTATTGCTTCGTGAAATGTTCATATCACGAGGCGCGTCAATAAGTAATCTGCCATGCTTGCCATTTCCACCCACATATACCACGCGGATATCATCGCCTATATTTACATACTGTCCTTCTTTAAGTGAAAGTTTGAGCATTGTTACCTCCATGTATCTGTGCATTGGAATGTGTTCATGACTCCAAATATGTTTATATTTGTAGCACATATCTGTAATCACACATTTCCATTTGCTACGTTTTGTAACATTTATATCGTCTTAACGCTACAGTTTGTTAACAGCATTATACAAAAATTGCTACGTTTTGTTACTTTTTAACAATAAAGCTACAAATTTATTACATGAAATCAGTCATTCTTTTATACAATATGACCTATGTATTTTTACTGATATCACAATGAGTATCTATTTGCAGACTAAGCGTAATACTAAATATCAGGCACTTAACACGTGCTACGTTTGTTAACATTTGGCTGTAACGCTACAAATATACTCAAAAAGAGAAGGTGGTATTAATATGACAAGAAATTTACTTCCAGAGAAGTTAAAAGAATTAAGAAAAATGAATAATTACACGCAGGATTATGTAGCCGAAGTACTTGGGGTTGTCCGGCAAACATATAGTCACTACGAAACAGGCAAGCGTACCCCCGATGCTACCGCACTTTATAAGCTCGCAGGTCTATATAATATTTCACTCGAAGATCTTTTACACCTTACCGTCAATATCGACAGAGATGAATTCTATGACGCTCCCATCCCAACTCAGACAAGTTCCGAATTAGCTGAATACTTGGAATTTTACAACGATCCTGCAAATAAGAAAAAGTATATATTTCACACAGATCTGGAGAAAAAAATGCTATTCTATTTTTCAAAGATCTCTGATGAGGATAAAAAAGAAATTATAGAGTTTACCAAGATTAAAGCTAGAAAAAAAGAATTATAATAAGCAACGCAAAAACCTGGAGACGCCTCCAGGTTTTTATTATCTCAATATGTTAAATATTACGATCACAAAAATATCAAGCTATGAAACCATGCTGAACCTGTTTTTTGTCAAGAGAATGAGAAACTCTGATTTTTTCAGTTTCATCTTGTTTCAAATCAAGCATTTTTTCAGTTCTTGCTATACAAAGAGTAGAAACTATATCACCGGTTACATTTAATGTTGTATCTCCCATATCAAGCAGACGGTTAATACCGGCAAGTACACCAACAATATCAAGCGGAAGTCCCATATTCGATAAAAGCATAGTTGTCATCACAATAGAGCCTCCCGGAATTCCAGGAGATCCAATTGAGATACAGGTTGTAAGAAGAACAAGTGTCAACTGCTTACCCAGACCTAAATCAACTCCGTAAACCTGCGCAACAAATATTGTAGCAATAGCATAAAATACAACTGCTCCATTCATATTTACGGTTGCGCCAAGCGGAAGTGTAAAACCGGAAAGTTGTTCGGATACATCAAATTCTTTGTTCACCGTTTTTGATGATAGCGGCAATGTCGCAGCACTGCTCGTAGTTGATAAAGTCATAAGCCATACCGGGATCATTTTCTTATAAAACTTTTTCAGCGGTACTTTTGCTATGAATTTGAGCATAATACTGTATACAATAAGAAGAACTAAAAGCTGTCCACCAAACACACATACTATAAATTTAGCAAGTGGTCCGAAAATATCCATACCGTATTGTCCTGTTACACATGCCATCAGAGCGCATACACCAATTGGTGAAAGCTGCATGACCAGATCGGTTATTTTGCACATTATTTCAGAACCGGAAGCAAATGCCTTTTTAGCCTTTTCCGCTTTATCCCCCAGCATAACAAGTGCTATTCCAAGAAATACACTAAATACTATAATCTGCATCAGGTTTCCTTCAGCCATTGAACTTACAATATTGTCAGGGAACATCTCCGTAAAGGTTTCAGAAATGGATGGCATTGCCTGTTCATCATAAGATCCACCACTTACCATGGCTGACATATCAAGTCCTTTTCCCGGATGAAATGTATTTGCGATCACAAGACCTACACAGGCAGCAATAATTGTCGTGACAA
The DNA here is from genome assembly GCA_963586665.1 of Acutalibacteraceae bacterium. Taxonomy (GTDB): domain Bacteria; phylum Bacillota; class Clostridia; order Lachnospirales; family Lachnospiraceae; genus Roseburia. The sequence continues at coordinate 122,755 of CAVABC010000002.1, read as the reverse complement.
CGTAATATGCAACCGTTTTAACTCCTATTTTTTTCAATTTTGTTATATCGCTCATACTAGCAATTCCGGTTACGATTGAAAAGAAAATAAGAGGAACTACATTCATTTTTATCAGATTAAGAAAAATAGTTCCGATAAAATTAATTGCTGTGATCTTTTCCCCGAAAATTATTCCGAGCAATATTCCAAGAGCAAATCCTATAAACACCTTTCCCGTTAACCCAATTTTGATTTTTTTCATGAGACATTCCACCTTTCCTCTTGCCTTTACTGTATAGATATAAACTAAAAAGGCATTCTATAGATATGTCGAAATATCTATAAAACGCCTTTGTTTTATTGCTGTATTTTTATAACTCAATTCTATTGTTAAAAAATAAATTTGTCTAATACTTTAATTTTATTTAGTTTATACAGATTTTGTATGAACAGGATGTTCCTTCACAAAATCAAGAAAACGCTTTGCCGTCCCCGGCAGCTCATACTGCTTTCGCCATATAAAAGAAACAGTAGACATCATATTCTCAGAAAGATCCTTGCTGATAACCTGATCCGTAAAAAGCATCTCTTTGCAGGACTCCGGCAGGATAGCAATACCAAGGTTATTCTGTGCCATAACGATAGCATTCATGAGCGGGGAAAAGCCACATATGATATTGCTCTGCAAACCTTTATTTTTGAACCAGTCAGAAACTTCGCTTATTCGCTGTGTTGGAACAAGAAGTTCTTCTTTTGCCAGTTCTTCAAGTGTCACATCAGCTCTGCCATTGTTCGCTGCCGGGTGTTCCCTGTTCATGAGCACAATCCATTTTTCATTTAGAACCGGAAATGAGTCAAATTTATCATTATCAAATGGTGCTCTTACAAGAGCAAGATCAATAAGTCCGCGTTCCAGACGTTCAATAACATCCGTTGAATTGCCTGACCACAAATTGTAGCGTATTTTCGGATAACAATTCTTAAAACCGGAAATCCATTGCGGAAGGTATATCGTTCCGACGGTTTCAATCGATCCTATATACAGAGTTCCGCTTATTCCGGACTCCATTTCGGCTATCTGCTCCTTCGTTTTCTGTGCAAGACCAAGGATCTGCTCTGCCTGCTGTTTTAAAAAGAGTCCCTCGTCAGTAATATGAAGCCGTTTTTTCTCTCTTATAAAGAGTGACACTCCAAGTTCCTGTTCGAGATTTTGTATCTGTCTCGTAAGATGTGGCTGGGCAACATGAAGATCCTGCGCAGCTTTTGTTATGTTTTCATATTCAGCTATTTTCAAAAAATTAGAAAGTTCTTTTAACTCCATTATTCCTCAATTCCCAATGCTTCTAAAACATGGTCAACTACTATTTTACCGTTCCGTTCCAAAGCCTCCGCGGTACTTCCACCGACGTGTATCGTTCCGATAAAATTATCAAGACCAAGCAGTGGATTATCTGTCTTAGGCGGCTGCTGTTCAAAAACATCCATTGCGGCAGCTTTTATTTTTCCTGAAACAAGTGCATTGTAAAGAGCCTCCTCATCAACAATTCCACCGCGTGCTGTGTTTATCAGTATCAATCCCGGTTTTGCACTGCTTAGTACTTCTTCATTTATCATGTGTCTGGTAGAGTCAAGTAAAGGCACATGAATACTTACAAAATCGGATTTAGAAAATAACTCGTTTAGATCATTTATCTTTTCAAATCCGAGTTCTTTGCACTTTTCGTCATCTAAAAACGGATCATAAACCAGAAGCTTTGTCTGAAAAGCAGTTCGCATTATATTTGCGGTAAGCTGTGCGATCTGACCGCCACCGATCAGACCGAGTGTTTTGCCTGATACTTCGTTTCCTTCTGTTTCCGGTAATCCAAATTTGGTAAATTTTCCTTTTCTTACTCCATCATTAATATAGGTTAATTTTCTTGAAAGTGCAAGAATAAAAGCAACTGTAAGCTCTGCGACCGACTGTGCATTTCCTCCATGAATATTTGAAACAGGTATCCCGGCAGCCTTGGCAGCTTCAACGTCAATGCGCTCCAAGCCTACCCCGTGCATCTGGATCAACTTACAATTCTTTACTTTATCAATAATTTCTTTAGTGCAGTATTGCTGCCTCACAATAATAGCATCTATCTCCTCAGGATTGTCAAAATTGTCAACCAGTTTCACATGAGCTTTTAAGCGGTTGACAGCGTTTGGGCTGATATGATCATTTAAATATACTGTTTTCATCTCTGTAATCCTCCGTGAAAGCTTTTATCTGCCATGATTGTATTGCGGGCAAGTATATACGTCAAATACTACTTTTTTATGTAGTTAATACCTTTTTAGTATGAACTATGTACGATATTAGTATTTTACCAATAGAAAAACAGGTGCTACCATTTCAGACATAGACAAATTATATTTCAGGGAGGAATTATGTAATTATGGCATTTGTATTTCGAATGTTAAATCTTCAAATTATGCTTTTTGCGCTTATGGCAGTAGGAATTATCGTGAAAAAGATTGGAATTATCACATCAGAAAACAGAAAAAACTTTTCTAATCTGCTTATAAATGTGGTACTGCCTTGTAATATTGTAAGTTCGTTTATGGGTGGAATTGATGTATCACAGGACTTGTTTAAAAACTGTATGCTGGCAGTTCTGCTGTCTGCGATCATACAGATTTTTGTAACATACGCAAACAGGCTTCTTTTTAGAAAAGTAAGAACCGAAAGAAAAAATGTCATGTCTTACGGTATGATCTGCTCCAATTCAAGTTTTATAGGACTTCCTGTTGCAGACGAACTTTATGGTGATATGGGAGTCTTATATACATCTATATTTCAAATTCCGGTCAGATTTACAATGTGGACTGCCGGACTGGCTCTTTTTACCGATGTGGACAGGAAATCCGCTTTCAAAAAACTGGCAAAGCATCCGTGCATTATAGCCATATTTATCGGCTTCTTTCTAATGCTCATTCCTGTCTCACTGCCGACATTTGCTTCTGATACCATAAATTCCATAAGTAAATGCACCACACCATTATCCATGTTTGTTATCGGTGCAATTCTCTCAGATGCAGATATAAAAACAATGTTTTCAAGAGATGTACTATATTTTACTTTTTGCAGGCTTTGGGGACTGCCTTTGTTGGTATGGCTCATTCTCATGCCATTTCACTTAGACAAATTACTTGTGAATATATGCGTCATCATGTCTGGAATGCCTGCTGGCAGTACAACGTCCATTTTGGCAGACCAGTATGGCGGTGACTCGATGTTTGCCTCACAGATGACATTTGTGTCTACACTTTTATCTATTGTAACAATCCCGATATTAGGCTTAATTTTACAATAGGTAACTTACTTCTTATATCTCTGCAACGTCAAAAAAAGCCCAACCACCATGCGGTAGTTGGGCTTTATCATACATTTTATTCGCAAACGTATGGCATAAGAGCTAAGTGACGTGCTCTCTTGATAGCTACTGTAAGAGCTCTCTGGTGCTTTGCACAGTTTCCTGTGATACGGCGTGGAAGGATTTTTCCTCTCTCAGAGATGTATCTCTTTAATTTATTTGTATCTTTGTAATCAATGACATTGTCTTTTCCACAGAATACACAAACTTTTTTTCTTCTGCGCATTGGTCTTCTCTTCATTGAAGAACCATCAGCTGATTTATTGTAAGCCATTTTAGTTACCTCCTTGAATATTTGTCCATGCGGACACGATTAGTTGAATGGGAGTTCTTCATCAATTCCATCAGGGATATTCATGAAGCCATCTCCAGCAGCCTGACTAGGTGATGGTCTGTCTGCCGGTGTAAATCCTCCATCATTACCTGATGCAGCCGATTTACTCTCTGCAAACTCAACCGACTCTACAACGACGTCAGTAGTGTATACACGCTGTCCGTCTTTATTTGTATAGCTTCCTGTCTGGATACGACCTTCTGCAACGAACTTTGTTCCTTTGCGTCCGAATCTCTCCATAAACTCTGCTGTTCTACCAAAAGCTACGCAGTTAATGAAATCCGCTGACTGCTCATCGCCCTCTCTTCTGAAACGACGATCAACTGCAAGTGAAAATCTTGCTACTGCTGTCGATGTCTCCCCCTGGGAATAACGGATTTCTGCGTCTCTTGTTAATCTACCCATAAGTATTACTTTATTCATAATACGATCTCCTATTTTCTTATACTATGCCTCGTCTTTTCTAACGCATAAGAAACGAAGAACATTATCCATAATACGAACGTCCTGCTCGATCTCTGCTGGAACTGTTCCCTCAGCATCGAACTGGATGAAGTAATAGAAGCCCTCAGACATGTGCTGAATCTCGTAAGCTAATTTCTTCTTACCAGCCTCCTCAACTTCTGTAACAGTACCGCCGGCACGTACGATGTACTCTTTTGCCTTCTCAACTACTGCTGCTCTCGCATCATCTTCGATCTTTGCACTAACAACGAGTGCTAATTCATATTTGTTCATGCGAATTTTACCTCCTTTTGGTCTCTGGCTCACTGAACTGACAATGAGCAAGGAATTTTTTATATCACGAGTTTAGATAATAACACGTAATCGCTTATATTTCAAGGGTTTTTTACAATTTTGTGGACAAATTTTTTATCATACTAGATATTGTGCTCATTTTTATATTACTGTGCATCATTTTGCCCCTGATAGCTGATAATATAGTAAATTCGCTGACTGTCACGTATTATACATATAAAATTAGACCTGTTTTTTTATCAATCCGCGGTCATTTTTCTCCACTATCTTGCGCGATATCATGACCTGATGCCCGCATCCCATGCATTTCAGGCGGAAATCCGCACCGACTCTGAGTATTTCCCACTCATTGCTGCCGCACGGATGCTGTTTTTTTAATTTTACAATATCTCCAACTGCGTATTTATCCATTTTTTCATTCCTTTTATCTCATATAATTATATATTTCTACACCTCAATCTGCTCAAATACCGATCCAAGTCCCTGCTGTATCAGAAGATCAGCTCTGGCATCCATAGGTGTTGTGGATTTGTTGATGAGCACTAGCTTGTTGCCTGTGTAATAATCGATAAGCCCTGCTGCCGGATATACCGCCAGTGACGTTCCTCCGACGATCAGCACATCCGCATGACTTATATAGTAGATGGCATCCTCGAGAGTTGTCTGATTTAGTCCTTCCTCATATAAGACGACATCCGGTTTTACCGGACCGCCACACTTCGGGCATTTCGGCACGCCTGTCGAATGAAGTATATCCTCCGCACTGACAAACTGCAGGCAACGCTCACAATAATTTCTAAGCACACTTCCGTGAAGCTCCATTACATTTTTACTGCCGGCTTTCTGATGAAGTCCGTCTATGTTCTGCGTCACTATTCCCTTTAGCTTTCCTGCTTTTTCAAGCTCCGCAAGCTTTTTATGCGTGATATTCGGCTCTGCATCAAGGCACAGCATCTTGTCCCTGTAAAAACGATAGAATTCCTCTGGTTTTTTCCTGTAAAAAGTATGGCTTAAAATAGTCTCCGGCGGATAATCGTATTTTTGATTGTAAAGTCCGTCCACGCTTCTGAAATCAGGTATTCCGCTCTCTGTGGACACCCCGGCACCACCGAAAAATACTATATTGTCCGATTCCTTTACCCACTGTAAAAATGTCTCTACATTGCTGTTTTCACTCATATCCGCTCCGTCCTTTCTGCTGCCTGCATACTATATTTATATCACTGCTATTCCAAATTACCATCATAATAGCGGCTGTATCCATTATGTCGATTGCTATTTATAATTTCTGTACCAGCTTCTCCACATCATCATTTCGTCCCAAGACCATCAGCACATCGTCCTCTTTTAATATGTGATCCGGCAACGGAAGTACTCTCTTTGCTCCAGCCTCCTTGACCGTTACTATATTTATATTGTAGTTCTGGCGCACATTGTTCTCTCTGATACTCTTTCCAACCCATTCCTGTGGTGGATTTATCTCGTAAATAGAATAATCATCGTTTAATGCCACGTAATCGAGCACATGGTTCGCACTGTATTTCTTGGCAACACGCTCCGCCATGTCGCGATCCGGATAGATTACCTCGTCAGCTCCGTTTCTAAGCAGGAATTTTGCATGCACATCCCTGTTTGTCTTGCTTACAACGTGCTTTGCGCCCATTTCTTTTACAAGGCTTGTGATCTCGAGCGAGCTTTGGAAATTGCTTCCGATGCAGACAAATACCTCATCGAATTTATCCACACCAATTCCTTTTATCACCTGTGGATCTGTGCAGTCACCGATCTGCACCTTTGCCACCTCATATATCAGGTCACGGGCTTTTTCCTCGTCTTTGTCCATCACCATTATCTCGTTGTCGCTCTTTAAAAGCTCCGAGCACAGATGATGTCCGAATTTACCCATTCCAATGATTAAAATTGATTTCATTTATACCTACATTCTCCTTTGTAACTTCTTTATATCAATATTGTGTGCCTATGCACTTATGCGCGATATAATTTATTTTTATATCCGCTTCGATTATATATACTATCACCAAAATATGGATGAACTATGTTGTAATTATAATTATATTCTAAAACTTTTCTGTTCTAAAAGTCAACTCGGTCTCGTATTTATAAAATAACAATAATCTATGTTTTCGAGGATTTTTATGTCCCTATTTTCCAGCCTTTTCCGCCACAATCCACGCTCCCACAGTTTATTCGAAAACAGGCATTACATACCGGCACTTATCACATGCATATGTATTGTAACTACCTCTGTTTTCAGCGGCTGTGCCTCTGCAAAATCTCCGACCGCAGACTCCACCGCCTCAGAGGATTTCGCTGCTCTTACTGAGCAGTTTTTTCACGATCAGCTTTATTGTGATACTGTCAGTCTGCACTACACAGTAGCAGATCCTGCCGCCTTTGGACTTTCGGATCATATTGTCTCACTCGGCACTTTTTCAAATTCTGACACAGACTCGAAATCTGCCACTGATTACAGTTCAAAATCCAATGCAGGTTCTTCTCAATCCGGTGCAAATATGTCTGCTTTCGATTACCTGAATGCTCTCGAGAAAATTGACCGCTCCACACTCTCAGAAGCTGAAAAAACAGACTATGATGTGTTAAAGGACTACCTCTCCACTCAAAACAAGCTCTTGGAATATGAGTACTACAGCGATCCTCTGTCCGCGTCAAACGGACTTCAATGTGAGCTTCTGATCCTGCTTGCCGAGTATGATTTCAGAAATCAGAATGATATAGATGAATATTTGGCTCTGCTCAAAGATTTCCCACGATATTTTGATGAACTGATCGAATATGAAAAAGAAAAATCAGAGAATGGACTTTTCATGTCTGACGAACTCTGCTCACAGGTAATAGATCAGTGTGAGAAATTCATAGAAACTCCCGAAGAAAATATTCTAGTCACAACTTTTAACGCTCGTGT
>CAVABC010000002.1:0-114659 GCA_963586665.1 Acutalibacteraceae bacterium | reverse complement strand
GCCCATGAAGGATATCCGGGACACCTGTATCAGACGGTACAATCCTACGAATACGGACTTTCGCCTTTCCGCACGCTCCTAAACTATGGCGGCTACACGGAGGGCTGGGCTACATATGTTGAAATGATGTCCTATCAATATGCCGGACTTGACGAAAACACCGCAGCATTTATGCAGGCAAACCATGATTTTTCCTTAAGTCTGTATGCCACAAGCGATATCGGAATCCACTACTACGGCTGGGATTATGATGAACTGGCTGATTTCTGGGATGATTACGGCATAAAAGATGAAGCCTCCATCAAGGAGATCCAATCCCTGATTTTGGCTTCACCGACTAATTATCTAAAATATTATGTTGGTTATCTGCAATTTCTTGAACTTAAGAATACTCAGATAGAACTGCTCGGAGATGACTTTTCCGCAAAGGATTTCCATGAAAATGTCCTCCGGATCGGTCCTGCCCCATTTTCTATCATTAACGAGAACCTGCAATAGTCAAGCTATTCCCCATACGTATATCTTACATTAATAACCTATATTAATAACTTGCATTAATAGCTTGTGTTAAAAATTTGTATCAATAACTCACATTACCAAAAATATTAACACAATATACAAAACACCTAATTCAAGATTTTTTGATGCAAGTAATTTTATGATAAATCTACGACTCCAGCAACTGCTGATAAATGTCGCGCTTGCTGACTCCGCGATCCTTTGCGACACGCTTCATGGCTTCCTTGCGGTCAATCCCCTGTGACTCATAGTGTGCCATGTGTTCAGCCAGCGGCATTGCCTCCCAGCTCTGCTGCTGCTCGCGCTTTATATCGCGCATATCTTTGCCACAGATTATAAGCACATACTCGCCTCGCGGCTCATGTGTCCTAGAGTACTCAAGCAGCTCCGAAAATGTTGTCTGCATCTTTTCCTCATGCTTTTTCGTAAGCTCGCGGCACACCGTAAGCTCTCTGTCACCGAGTGCATTGTAAAGCTCCGTAACTGTTTTTATCAGATGATGCGGTGCTTCATAGATGATGATAGTCCTCGTCTCATCCTTAAGCTCCTCTATCACATCCGCACGTTCCTTTTTGTCTCTTGGCAGAAATGCCTCAAACGCAAAACGTCTGGTCGGTCTGCCCGACATGGTAAGTGCCGTAATGCAAGCTGCCGCTCCCGGAAGAGATGTGACAGGCACTCCCTCCTCATAGCAGATGCGCACGATTTCTTCTCCCGGATCGGATATTCCAGGCGTTCCGGCATCAGTGATAAGTGCTATGTTTTTGCCCTCCTTCAACTTTGCGACAAGCTGATAGGCTTTCTCTATTTTGTTGAACTCATGGTAGCTCGTCATCGGTGTTTTTATCTCAAAATGATTGAGCAGCTTGATCGAGTTTCTCGTATCCTCTGCCGCGATGAGGTCTACCTCCTTCAAAGTGCGCAACACACGAAATGTGATATCCTCCAGATTTCCTATCGGAGTGGCGCACAGATATAATGTTCCTGACATGATATTCTCCTATGCTGCTGATCCCACTTACCAGTGTGACCGGCAACGATTACATCCCCTAACAATTATCCTATTACATTTATTCTTTATAACCATAAATTTGATAGATCTCATCCGTGTATACATTCGGCTCTTTGTATACAACAAGCGGCTTTTCTATCGTTATACGGCTCTTGCCGCCCTTTAAGCCCTCTATGAGCACCATATTCGGCTCTCTGTCCGCGTATGGATGCACAAGCCTCATGCGCTTTGGCTCGATGTGATACTGTATCATCGTATTAAAGATTTCCGCCAGACGGAAAGGTCTGTGTACCATATAAAATCTGCCATTGAACTTGAGTATGCGTGAGCTTTCCCTTATCACATCCTCGAGTGTGCATTTGATCTCATGCCGTGCAATGGTCATTGCATCGGCATCGTTTGTAATGCCATGCTGACCGATCATATACGGCGGATTTACTGTTATGACTTCCATTGATTCCCTTCCGAAAATCTCAGAAGCATTGCAGACATCGCCCTCCACTATGGAGATTTTATCACCAAGACCATTGTACTCTACACTTCGCCTCGCCAGATCAGCACATTCCGGCTGGATCTCAAGACCACTGTAGTGCTCGCCCCTGTTTTTTGCCTCAAGCAGAATAGGGATAACACCGTTTCCTGTGCAAAGATCCAGTGCCTTTTCACCGCGCTTTACCTTTGCGTAATCCGATAAAAGCACTGCATCGATGCCAAAACAGAACTTCTGCGGGTCCTGTATGAGCTTGTAGCCTTTTCTTCCGAGATCATCAAGGCGTTCATTACTGTGGATCATCGTTGTAATCCTTATTGTAGTCTCTGTTATAGTCTTTGTTGTAGTTCTTCTTGTAATCTTTATTGCGGTTGTATTTGCCTTTGTATGGCTTGCCGCCCTTGCCGTTTTTGCCCTTGTAGTTCTTGTTGTAACCACCGTTGTAGTTTTTCTGGTGGTTCTTTCCGCGATACTCACTGTTGTTTTCGCGCTCGTCCGACTCATCGTAGTTGTTTCTGCGCTCGCGGTATGGATGTGGCTGCTGCTCGTCTGAACCAGTTTCCACACTTTGTGTATACAGGCTGTCAGTGTTCTCCTGTGCGTTTTCTACTGTAGTATCTGTATTTACCGACTCATCCTCGCGCTGGTTTTCCTTGCGATACGGACGCTTTCCGCGGTTATCACGGTTATCTTTATTCTCTTTATTTTCTCTGTTATCTCTTCGGTCGCGGTTGTCTCTGTTGTCGCGTTTTCCACGGTTTTTCTGTGGTTTTTCCTCTACTGTCTCGTCCTCTGTGTCCTCAAGACCTTTAAGCTCTTTGAGTTCTTCCTCAGTGAGTTTTACATCCTTGCGCTGGCGTGGTTTGAGACGCAGATCGTCAACTGTGTACTCACGCATCTCTTTCTCATCACCGTTATCAATGACTACGCGCACAAGCTGACGCAGTACGCTTACAGATTTGACCTCACCGATAATTCCCTCAGGTGTCTTAACCTTCTCACCAACAGAAGGAAGTCTGCTGTTGAGATATTCGTAAGTTTCCTGCTCATATTTCAGACAGCACATGAGACGTCCGCACACTCCCGATATCTTTGTAGGATTGAGCGAAAGGTTCTGCTCCTTTGCCATTTTAATGGAAACAGGCACAAAATCAGGCATATATGTGCTGCAGCAAAGTGCTCTGCCGCATATACCGATGCCGCCCATCATCTTTGTCTCGTCCCTTACACCGATCTGTCTAAGCTCGATCCTTGTACGGAAAACTGCTGCAAGATCCTTTACCAGCTCACGGAAATCTATTCTGCCGTCCGCTGTAAAATAGAAAAGCAGCTTATTGCTGTCAAATGTATACTCGGCATCCACCAGCTTCATCTCAAGACCGTGCTTTATGATCTTCTCCTTGCAGATGGCAAATGCCTCTTTTTCTTTCTCTTTATTTCTGGCAACGGTCTGTTCATCTTCCTCTGTTGCCACCCTGATAACAGGCTTTAGTGGTGAAACAACTTTGTCATCCTCCACTTCCTTTGGCGGGATCAGAACAGTACCCATCTCTATGCCTCTGGCAGTCTCCACGATAACGTGCATAGCCATGTCGAGATCAAAATCAGCCGGATCAAAATAATAGATCTTTCCTGCTGTTCTGAATCTTATACCAACTATTTTCGTCATGTAATTAATTCTCCTTTATGGTCATAAGCAGCAACTCGATCACCAGATCGAAGTTTACATTGGCATTAAGTCTTACCTTAGCCTTTTCAAGGCTCTCAAGGATCACCTCTATGCCCTGATATGAATGCTTTGCTGCCTGTTTCTTTATATCATAGACTTCATCCTTGAATATAAGTCCATTAACATCGTTTGTTGCTTTCATGTAAAGCACATCGCGATACCATATCATCATCAGGTCAAAATAATCCTGCACCTGAAGCTTGTAATCCGATATCTGCTTTACTGCTGCACCCATCTCGTAAACATCAATGTCATCCAGACGCTTGATGAGTGAAAGTGCAGACTCCTTTAACTCGTTAAATTCATCAGAAGATGCGAGTTTTACAGCTTTTCCCACAACGCCCTGCGCAAAAGCTGCACAGATGTCAGCCTGATAATCAGGAATGTGGTGTTTTGACATCAGATATGACTTTATCACCTCATCCTTTACGGACTTAATATTTAAAGTGATGCATCTTGATCTGATAGTCTGCAAAAAGCTGTCTGCATTTGTGGTAAGAAGCATGATGACCGCATAAGCAGGCGGCTCCTCAATAGTCTTAAGAAGCGCGTTCTGCGCCTGCTGGTTCATTTTCTCAGCTTCATCCACTATATAAACCTTATATTTACTGCTGTAAGGCTTTATCACAATATCATTATTAAGCTGTGTCCTTATATCATCAACCGAGATATTGTTAGGCTTTTCGTGTTTTACATATATGATATCCGGCTGGTTATGGTCATCTGCCTGTCTGCAGGACTTACACACTCCACAGCCTTCCGTGCCCTGCTCTTCGCACTGCAACGCTCTCGCAAATGCCTCTGCGATCATCATTTTTCCGGAGAGATCCGGCCCGTTTAATATATATGCATGCGAAACCTTCCCCATTGATATAGCATTCTGTAAATGCTCTATGATCTGTTCATTTCCTACTATGTCCTTAAATCCTGCCATAGCGATCACCTTCTTCCTATATTGTCCCTGCTACGTAAAAATATCAAGCAGTAAGCCCTGTATCTCACCTATACGGCTCAAAATCGCCAGATGATCCTTCTCATCTGCCACAAGCTCTGACGCAAGCTCGTCCAAATTCTGATCTATGAGCTTTATTATACCATAAACCCTGTGGCGTCCTCTTCTGTCGAGGAAATTTTCTCTGGAAAATTTATGCGACCTGTATACCACTTCATTCAGGAAATCCTTTACCAGTCCGCGGTATTTTTTCATGTCGCGGATATCCATATGCTCTGCTATGCGGTTGCCCTGCGCAGTGATGTCCTCCATCAGTGCGTCCACTTTCGCCTGAAGCTCTGCATCAGTGATGGCACTGGAGAGCGTAAACTTGAATGAACCGTCTCCTGCTGCTGTTTTCTGTGTATCAGGCACCTGTGTCACCTGATTGACTTCATTTATCCTAACTGCCATTGCAGTCCTCCTTATAAATATGAAGTATATGCGCTGCCGATCACACTGTTTGATGTGAACAGCAACGAATGTAATCCGAAATCTCGCGGATCACGGTATCCATATCAGCATTTATAAATCTGCGCTCAATACCGGCTTCCTGCAGATTATCCTCTGAAAAATCTGCGGCATCTGCCAGAAATCTGCGGCACATTTCCTCGTATTTCGGTATCTGCTGCTGCTTTTCACGATGGATCGCACGGATAAGCCTGTCACCGTCCTCCACCTCTATATATATCGGCAGAACCCTGTCTTTTCCGAAATAATCACGGATTTTTATATATGATTCAAGTGTGCCGACTGTCAGATAATTCCTGTGCCCGAGGGCGATATTCTCATCATTTACGGTAAAATACTTCCAAACTCCGTAGACCGTATTGTACTCGCGAAGCTCTATAATACGCCCCTCATCGGTAAGCCTTTTAACATCCTCTTCCGTGCAGAAATTGTAATCTGCCCCGTCAGTCTCACCGTCTCTTATCGGGCGCGTTGTATATGGGATGATGCGGCTTAAATGCAGACTGTCATCCTGCAATATTTTGTTGTATATCGTATCTTTGCCCGATGCGCTCTTGCCCATCACACAAAATATCCTGCCCATTAAGAAACCTCGCATATTATTGTATTTTCTGTTTAGACACATAGCTGATGTCTTGTGTCAGGCTGTGTGCCATAGCGTAAATTATATAAAATTAAACGTACATTTACAGTATAAAGATGATTTCACACTATGTCAAACTTCATATGCTGCCGGTCGCACTGTTAGGTGCGAACAGTAACAAAGCTATATTTATCAGCATTATCATCATAACAAAGTCCGTCAACTTCCATTCCAAGCTCCAGTGCTTTCCTTACATCACCCACAAGCTTTTCATTTATTATCTCCCCCGGCACCACAAGCGGTATTCCCGGTGGATAGAGATACACAAACGCTCCGCTTGTCCGTCCGACAACCTGTGAAAACGGCACGGCTTCTGTCTGCATGTCGTAAGCCTCGTACATTTCCATGGCTTTTGGAAGTGTCTGATATATTGAGGTGTCGAGCTTATTTTCTTTTCGGCATACATCGCATGTTATATCCCTATTACTGTCTAAGTGATAAGTTTCATTACTTATAACTGTATTGCTGGTTACATTTCCACGCTTAGTACTATATTTAGTGCCTTCCTGTAGCGAAATATCCTCATCTATGCTGATAAGTGCCTCCGCCAGCCTGTCAAAGCCATCCTCCATGTCCATGATACTGCACAGTGCAAGCGCATAGCTTCCTGCTGCCATCTCAAGCTGTATATCATACTTATGAAGCAGTATCTCGAGCAGTTCCTGTCCACCCATATCTGTGTTATCAGTAAAAATAAGTATCTTTGACTCGTCAAAATCAAACGCTTCTTCCACAGAAAAATCGCTTTTTCTGACCACTCGCAGATGCTTTAGATCACTTGTTTTCTGATAAAAATTATCAAGATGATGCCTAAGCTCTGTAAAAGGAGCCTCGCCATTATCCCTGACATAGTGTATACAACGCTCAATTCCCGTCATGAACACATATGATGGGGAACTTGTCTCATATATTCCAAGGAATTTTTCAACTATCCTGTAATCCAGCAGACATTTTCCCTTGTCTGCTATATTATTGCTGCATATGTTATTTATATCACTATTATCTATGTCACAATTTCCTAAGCTATTGTTTTCTTGATTTATAACTGCACATCTTTCATTTTCACGCTCGTAAAATATATCCTGCGTCACAAGAAGCGCAGTCTGCGTAAATGCCGGAAGTGTCTTGTGAAGGCTCAATATCACCGCATCCGCACCTAGTTTTATCGCATTCTCAGGGAAATCCCCTCCAAATCCGAAGTGTGCTCCGTGCGCTTCATCCACGATAAGCGGCACACCATGTGCATGAGCGATCTGCGCTATTGAAACGACATCCGATACCACTCCGTCATATGTAGGTGAGGTAATAACCACAGCTTTTATGTCAGGATTTTCCTTAAAAGCTTTTTCCACTTCCACAGCCGTGATCTGTCCCTGTATACCAGATCGTGTGATCTTCGGATATATAAACACCGGGCGAAGCTGGCGCAGATATATGCCATGGTACACTGCCTTGTGACAATTTCTTGCAACAAGTATGCGGTCACCTCTTTTTGTTGCCGCTGAAATTGCCGCAAGTATGCCGCAGGTGCTTCCGTTTATGAGAAAATACGCGTGATCTGCGCCATAAAGCTGTGCCGCCTCATCCTGTGCCTGACGGATTATCCCATTGGCATGATGCAGATTATCAAAGCCCTCTATCTCCGTGATGTCGATATCGTAAGGCTTCATCTCTCCGAGCACTTCTGCCCCGCGACGCTTGTGTCCCGGCATATGAAACGGATATATATTCGATTTTGCATTGTTTATTAATTCTTTTTCCATCTCAGATTTTTATATTCCATATCTATTCTTATATTCAATCACCTGCATCGGTATCGCTTTTTTCAAAAGTGTATAATCAATAAATTACTTATCCAAGGAAACGCCCAAGCTCCGGCATCCAGTCATCAAAAAATATCTCATTGCTGCAAAATGCAATCCACACCGGCTCTAAAAATCCAAGTATCAGATCCAGTGCATCCTCCCAGCCTGTGTCGATCCCATTTCTCTTTGCATACTGGTTCCAGCGTTTTTTCATATAAGCGTAGCTGCGATAGCCCTTTATCTGTTCGAGCCGCCTCATGGTAACAACCTTTGGTTTTTCCTGCGCCTTTAGTTTAAAAATATCGATAATATGTCTTCCACTGATAGAGTTATCCCGAAGTATCATATATGCTGACACAAACGGTTTCATATCGCTCACCAGCTCCAGCTTTTCCATTATCTCAAATATCTGCTCACCGAGTATCGATTCCGGTGAATACGCATTGATATGTATATTTTTGTGGAAAAGGTTCATCGCTTCAATGTCTTTTCCCACAGGAATTCCGGCATTTTCTTCCGATATCCACTCTATTTTTATGGAAAAAGGCACATCTATGTCATCACATTTCGCCACCAATGACCATTTTTCTACGGGATACGAATTACCAGAATTGTTAATGCTTAAGTTTGCGCCAACCGATCCAGCCGTATAATCTATATCTCCTGCCAGTAACCAGACAATATCGCTTCTGTCATTTATCCCGGCATCCTCTATGATCACATTCCGCAATATCTCATCCAGCGGATCTCTGTCTTTGCTGTTGTTTCCGGCTACATAATAGAGCAAAAGCCTCTCACCTGCTACATAATCCGGCTTTTTAAGCCACAGAAATTCCTCCAGCTCCCCGGCACTTATCCTCCACAGAAAATCCTCTGCTACATACTCCCACAGCACATCGCTGTAGGGGATATTTTTTTCCATACTGATTTGTTTCAGATCAACCTTCACTACAGCCATACTCCTATGAGACTTTGTACTTTTTTCGCTACTTTTCTGGCGCGGGCATAGTCCATGAGCACAGAAATATCCTTGTCGGGATCTGCTATGTATGACTGCATCGCAGCCTTGAAATCATCCCTGCTCATCTTTGACTCATATTTGAGACAGTCGCATATCATGCGCTCCTTGTCATATATGCCAAACGTATTACCGGAAAGCTCTATAGTCGAAGCTCCGAGCTCCAATGCCTCCGGCTCCGTGTAAAATGGAATGATCTTCGGATAGTCCATCTTAAAACGCGATTTGGATGTATTTTTATCCACCGCAAGTGTCCATCCGAACGGCTTTTCCTTTATATAGCCGTAGGCATAAAGAGCACTCTCCATACACAGCTTTGCGTCCGGAAAAAGTGCCGCAACGAGTGCCTCCTCGGAAAAACCATCCACACGGTCGGTGTAATAGCCATTCTTTATGCGCTCAAGCTTTCCTTCTTTTACGAGCTGGTTCACTCTTCTGTAGTCTATTCCAAGCTTTGTAAGTTCTTCTTTTTTTACGACTCCGTTGTGTTCATCCATTGCCCTTTGAATAAGGCTTCGTACTTCCTGTTCGTTCATTTATTTCATATCCCATTTATTTTTGTTATTATATTCGGTCTTAAAAGAAAGGTTATCTCTCTTCTTACTCTTTCTGCGCCTTCTTCTTTTCTGCTTCTGCTCCCTGAATCTGGCTCTCTGCTCCTTTTTCACATCCCATTTGTGCTTTAACACATAGAAATTCTCTGATGCTTTTCTGGCAAGAAATATAAGTACTATAAGCAATAAGATCATTACCAGAAGTAACCCTATATATGCCGGCTTTATCTTTATTACATTGCTGTTTTTATTCTTATCCGTGTTAAAATACGATAAATCGACTTTTACATCGGATTTTACAAGGTCGACTCTTCCGACTATCTTGTCACCGTATTTGTACTTTATCGTTGCAAGCGAGTCACTGCTGTCAGATTTTTGGTCATCCTCTTCTCTTGTAACCTCTGAAAATTCAGCATTGTTCGGCAAAACAACATAATTCTCCGAAACCTTTGCATACATTCCGTGATCATTAAGTACACCGAGATTTTGCGTACTGCCCTCAGCCATATCCTTTTCATTGGAAGCTATATTTAATGCCTTGAAATTGCTGAAACAGTAATTGATCAGCGTATTTGTGTCCACATAATGGCTTGGCGAATTGGCATTCATTATGACCACGCACAATGTCAGTCCGTCCTTTTCCGCATAAGTGACCAAGGTGCTGTTTGCAACTGTCGTATAACCTGTTTTACCACCTGTGCAGTATGGATTTACATACTGTGTGAGCGATCTGTACGGATGAAGCAGCGCGTGATGATTGTTAAGCGGTGTCTCCGTCGCATGCTTGTTTGTAGGCGGGATCGTGTAGGATTTTGTCCCTGTTATCTTGCGGAATTCTTCATTTTTATATGCAGCACAGCCGATAAGAGCCATGTCATAGGCACTGGTATAGTGATTTTCATCCGGCAGACCATTTGCATTGTTGAAATGCGTGTCCGTACATCCCAGATCCTGTGCAGTCTTGTTCATCAGATCTACAAATGTCCGGTAATCTCCCCCCAGCTTCTGTCCCACATGCTCTGCTGCCGCATAAGCACACTCATTGGCAGACTCGAGCATTATTCCGTAAAGAGTCTGCTCCATAGTCATTTCTTCACCGAGATCACGCGAAATATGTGAGGTATCACCCTCGTTATTATAGACGGCATCCGCTGAAAATGTGACTTTTTCGTCCATATCACAGTTTAATATCGCAAGATACGTAGTCAGTATCTTTGTGATACTTGCCGGGTAGTGCTGCTCATGGGAATTTTTTTCATATAATACCGTGCCTGTGTTTACCTCCATGACGATCGCATTCGGTGAGTCGATCTGCGGTCCCTCCGGCCAGTAGATATCAGCATCATCCGCATACGCAGATACCGGGTATACAAATGCAGAAATTGTTATTGCTGCTGCCACTATTATTGTTTTTAATCTATTTTTTAAATTCATATCGTTTCCTATCTGATCACATTAAATCTAATTACATAAAATCTTTCGCGTTTAAGCCATAAATTCACACATGCGTCATTATTACCGCATGGCATATTTATCCAATATATTTAGTATACAGCAAAGTTCGCGCTTGTAAATAAAAAAAGTTAGTTAAATATACTTTGACACTGCGCATATTGTATTATAAAATGCTACTGGTTGAAGCAATATTGATTACACTGAAATTATAAACAGTATATAACATAAGGAGATTTTATGAGACTCAGAAATATTCCGGGTGCCGGTGAAGTCATCGACAACAGCCCTTACTGCATAAAAGAGCCTACAGAATTAAAAGGTAAATGGCATGAATTCTTAGGCAATGATAAACCTATCAACATCGAGATCGGTATGGGAAAGGGAAGATTCCTCATGGATCTTGCCAGAACCAATCCAAATATCAACTATATCGGTATCGAAAAATACACCAGCGTGCTTCTTCGCGCAGTACAGAAAATGCAGGAGGACGAGCTTCCTAACGTACATTTTCTGTGTATTGATGCGGCTACTCTCCCTGATATCTTCGACAAAAATGAAATTGACCGCATCTACCTTAATTTCTCAGATCCGTGGCCAAAGGACAGACACGCCAGAAGACGTCTCACATCCTCACAGTTTCTTGAGAGATATGACCAGTTCCTTGCAGCCGACGGCCGCATAGAGTTCAAAACCGATAATCAGGATCTGTTTACTTTCTCACTTGAGGAGATCGAGAACTCAGACGTATGGCATCTGGATGCAAGCACACGCGATCTGCACCATGATCCTGTCCTGAACGAGGGCAATATAATGACAGAATATGAGAAAAAATTCTCAAGCAAGGGAAATCCTATCTGTAAGCTTATAGCATCGAGATGATTGTGTTTATAAAAAAGAGATAAATATGACCGTTCATCAGCGGATCATACTTATCTCTTTTTAAATACAAATTAAATTTCGTTTTGAGCCGAACGTACCGGCTAAACATATAAGCTGTATACAGAATGTCATGTGCCTAAACAAATGCCACGTACTTATCATTTATGGCACTGTTTACATAATTAAACATCATCCACATCTTGTGACATTCCTCTGTCTTTTCTGACGAACTGCTGTATTCATCCTGTGCATCCTTAAAATACTGCGATGCCTCTTTGCTTTTGCCCCTTTTACTGTAGCTTGAACCTATATTGCTGTATATCATAGCTTTCAGGTCGCGTGATCTGATAACCTCTGCCGTGGCAAGGCTTTCCAGATAGCAGTCAAATGCAGATCTTTCGTCATCCTTAAGCTCATATACCATTCCCAAAATGTTTAAGTATTCCACATACTTTTCTATATTTCCGATACTTTTCAACAATTTGAGGGAAAACTGTATATGCTCGACAGCTTTATCGTAATCACACTGGACAACATTATCTACAGCGATCTTTATCTCTTCGTCAGCTCTGTTTTCAACTGAAAATTTGTCAACTGAGTCACCCATAGTTTTTCTCCAACTAAAAATGTTACTTTTGTCCTAGTCAACAGTATAAACTCATTTGCGCAAAATTTCAATCATTTTTTAGTACTTACGTTACATATAATAAATAATTAAGAAATCGGAAATACTTCGTTAATATAATTTAGCAACAAAAAAAGCACCAACCCTATGGCTCATACGTCCATAAAACCGGTACCTTTGAGTGCGCCTCCAGGGGCTCGAACCCTGCACACCCTGATTAAGAGTCAGGTGCTCTACCAAATGAGCTAGAGGCGCGTTTTTAAATTTTTGTTTTGCGCTTTCCTTAACGCAGGATTTATTATATAATATAGTTTAGAGAAATGCAACACTTTTTTTAATTTTTTTTAAAAAAGTTTTAAAAGCCTTATTTTACTGCATTCGGAAAGGATTTTTAACATGAAAGTAGAAGAAAGATTATTAAAATATGTAGGCTATCACACCACATCGGATGAGGAAAATGAAAACATCCCGAGCAGTGACAGGGAGTTTGCACTTGCAAAAGAACTCGAGGCTGAGCTTAAAGAGCTTGGGCTTTCCAGAGTCGTTCTGACTGATCACTGCTATGTATACGGACTCTTACCTGCCACTGCCGGCATAGAGCACAAAAAGGCAGTCGGTTTTATCGCCCACATGGATACAGCACCTGACTTCTCAGGCGAGAATGTAAAGCCACAGATCATCCCTCACTATGACGGAAACGATGTACTTTTAAAAGGTTCAGGTGAATACCTTAAGGTTAATGATTTCGCTGACCTTAAGACCTTAAAGGGACGCACTCTCATCACCACTGACGGCACTACTCTTCTCGGAGCTGACGATAAAGCCGGTGTTGCCGAGATCATGACAGCCATTGAGCAGATAGTTGCCGAGAAAACACCTCACGGTGACATCTGGGTAGGTTTTACTCCTGATGAGGAGGTCGGAAAAGGCGCAGACCTTTTTGATATTGATTATTTTTCCGCTGATTTTGCATACACTGTTGACGGTGACTATGAGGGAGAGGTCGCATATGAAAACTTCAATGCTGCCAGTGCCGTTTTCAATATAAAAGGTGTAAACGTGCATCCGGGCGAGGCAAAGGACATCATGGTAAACGCTGCTCTTGTAGGCTGTGAGATCGCAAATCAGCTTCCTGCCGACCAGACACCGGCTACTACAGAGGACAGACAGGGATTTTTCCATCTGTGCGATATGAGCGGTGATGTAGCCTCAGCTACACTCTCATATATAGTACGTGACCACGATCAGGCACTTTTTGCACAGAAGCTCGACCTGCTGCGCTCTATCGAGATCGCCATGAATAAAAAATACGGTGAGGGCACAGTGACACTTACGATCACTCATTCATATGAAAATATGCTCTCTATAATAAAAGACAATATGTATATTATCGACCTCGCCAAGGCTGCCATCAAGGAAAACGGTCTTGATCCTATCTCACGTCCTGTAAGAGGCGGCACAGACGGTGCAAGGCTGTCATTTATGGGACTTCCATGCCCTAACCTCGGAACAGGCGGATACGGCTTCCACGGACCGTTTGAGCATATTTCCGTAGAGGCAATGGAGACAGCGGTTGATATAATTAAATCAATTATAAAGCAGGTGCTGACACTCGCTGACGCGTAAGCTGTCTTTCCACTAAAATACCGGATAACGTACCAACACTGTTATCCGGTATTTCATTTGGTCATTTTATATTTTATCTCGAGTTGGCAGGCTCCATATTTACGGATCTGCCCTTTATTTTTGCATTCTTCATGGCATTTAACACTTCCTTGCCATACTCGCTCGGTACCTCGACAAATGTATATTTATCATACATATCGATAGCTCCGACAAGTCTGCCCGGCATGCCTGACTCTCCTGCTATAGCTCCAAGGATATCTCCCGGCTTGATCCTGTCTTTCTTTCCTACATTGATAAACAGACGAACCATTCCGTCCTCGGCACCTGTATTGCTGAAATCGTAATTCTCCTTTGAGGTTGTTGTGGACTCTGCCACGCCCATTGCCTGATAAAGAAATGCTGCCGCAATATCCATTGCCGTGTAATCAGACTCGTTGATCTGGTCCTCGATTATATCGATCACACTTGAGAGATTTTCCTCGTCAATGATAGTTGAGATCTGATCCATGATCTTCTCTGCTCTGATCTTTGCCACATCATCAGATGATGGAATAGGCTGCGCGTATATCTTTGTCTTGCAATATCTCTGGATATCCTTGAGCTTGTATACTTCTTTTCCTTTTACAAACGAAAATGCCTTTCCACAGCGTCCGGCTCTTCCTGTACGGCCTATTCTGTGAACATAATACTCGTCATCCTGTGGCAGATCGTAATTAAATACAGCCTCCACATCATCTACATCGATACCTCTGGCGGCAACGTCTGTTGCGATAAGGATATCTGTTTTTCCGTTTCTGAAGTTTTTCATTACGCGGTCACGCTGCATCTGCTTCATATCTCCGTGAAGTCCCTCTGCACTGTATCCGCGTCCACAAAGCTCGTATGCCAGCTCATCTACCATCTTCTTAGTATTGCAGAATACTAAAGAAAGCTTTGGATTGTAGTAATCGAGCAGTCTTGTGAGCACATCGATCTTGTCCTTGCGTTTTACATCATAGTAGTACTGGTCGATATTTGCCACGGTAAGCTCTTTTTTAACGATTTTTATGTTGATAGCGTCATGCTGATATTTGCGTGTGATATCTAAGATAGGCTTTGGCATGGTTGCTGAAAAAAGCACTGTCTGATGTTCCTGTGGCAGATATTCAAGGACTGTCTCAATATCCTCGCGGAAGCCCATGTTGAGCATCTCATCAGCCTCATCAAGCACGATGGTCTTTACGTGATCCGGTCTGATAGTTTTTCTTCTAAGGTGATCCATAAGACGTCCCGGTGTTCCGATGATGATCTGCACACCGCCTTTTAAAGCCTTGATCTGGCGTGTTATGTCCTGTCCTCCGTAAACAGGGAGCACTTTTACTCCGTGCATGTATTTTGCGAGTTTTCTTATCTCATCTGCAACCTGAATTGCAAGCTCTCTGGTCGGAGAGAGGATAAGAACCTGTGTCTTGTGATTGCTTGTGTCAACGCTCTGTAAAACCGGAATTCCGAATGCTGCCGTCTTTCCTGTTCCTGTCTGTGCCTGTCCGATAACGTCTCTTCCCGAGAGAACAGCAGGTATTCCCTGACTCTGTATCGGTGTTGCCTCCTCAAAGCCCATATCTTTTATTCCTTTGAGGATCTTTGGGTTTAAGTCTAATTCATCAAATCTGATTGTTTCCATATACTTCCTTTCTGTGATACATGATCTGACAGCACTGTGCCAGACCCACTGATGAACAGTAAGAAAGTGTGCAGTTGTTAATAACATGCACACTTTATCTTACTGAATAATTATAAGTTTCCTATTAATGCTGCTATTTCATCTGGAGTGAGATTCCTGTTTGGATCACTCATATCTACCTCTGGAGCTTTCGGTACTTCCGCTGCCTTTGGCTCTTCTGCTACTGGTTTCTCCTCTACCGGTGCAGGTGTTTCTTCCGCGGGCTTTTCTTCCTTTGCCGGCTCTGCTGTTCCGCCCTGCGCTCCTGCAAATAATGCCGCTATCTCGTCCGGGCTTAACTGACGGTTTGGATCACTCGGTTCTTCCACCGGCTTCTCTTCAACCAGTATTGGTTCAATTACCGGCTCCGGCTCAACGCTCTGTGCTTCCATATTGTCAGGCACCTGAATAGAAATATCGTCCATTATATCATGTCCCGGCATATTTTCAACCGGTAACTCTGTCACTTCAGGCTGTACCACTGGATCTTCAACCAATTCCGGCTTGGTAACTTCCAATTCCGGCATTTCTGCTGTCACGACCGGTTCTGCAGGCATAGATGTGTCTGAAACATCAGCTACCGCTGGCATGCCCTTTGGCATCTCAACATTTGCTGTAAACCGGATAGGATTTGCTGTGATCGCCTGACTTAGACGGATCTCCATCTCCTTTATGCTATCTGATAAGCTCTGCTGTTTTTCTGAAATCTCTTTGAGATTTTCGTATAAGACATTTTTCTGGTTTTCGATAATAAAATCGTTGCTTTCTTTTATCCTATTCTCGTATCCTTCAATAGTCTCCATAAGCTGTTCGTTAGAACCCATGATCGCATCGGCATTCTCACGGTTTCTGTTGATGACAACCTTTGCAATACCCTTCTGAGCATTGATAATCTCCTCTGTCGGGATCTTTGAAGTCTTCTGTAAAATGTCTATCTTATCCTCTATTTCCTCGAAATACTTCTTGAGCATGAGATATGATGCCTTTTCCGACTTAAAAATACTGTCATACTGCTCCTCTCTTCGCTGTTCCTTCAATGCCCTTAAAGAGAAAATTCCGTTTAATACTCCCCACAAACATATCAAAAGAACAACCGTTATCGCTGATATGAGCAGATATTCCTTTGAAAAATTGATCATTGCATAAAAATCTGCAATCAGAACAACCGTAAAAATCAAAATAGAAAAAATAATTTGTACTTTTGTCTTTTTTTGTTTCTTATCTTGCATAGAAATCCCCTTCCCTGGAACCATTCTTAGCATATATCTTATCAGATAGCATTTATTATAACGTTAATTTGATCTTATGTCGATTGTTTTTCATAATTTTATGATTAAAGGGGCAAAAGGTATCATACTACAATACATTTACCCTGCTCTCGATAAATTTTGTTGCAGCATGCTTTTCATCAAGCAGACGCATCTTGTCGCAACGATCGATCAGTTCTTCTATTTTCTCTTTGCCGACTGTATTATTGTAGATTGCTCCAACAGAAAACGAGTATGGAATATCCCTCTTTTCGCCTTTATTACTGAATTTCTCCTTTATATCGTATATGTATTTTTCAAGTTTAACCGGCTGCATAAACCAGAAGTAGAAAATATTATCGGATACTCTGCATATTTTCAGGTCTTCATCTGAGCACTGCCGGATAACCTCAACACCTGTTCTTAGTATTTTATCAGTCTCAAAAACGCCATATCTGCCTTTAAAAAAATCCACATAATTGATGCTTACGGAAACAAGTGCATACATTTTGCTCAGATCTATATTGTATTTCTCCTGTTCAAAATAATTTCTGTTGTACACACCCGTAACCAGATCTTTATATGCAAGTTCTGCCATAGCTTGCTCCTTTTCCTCCAGGAACTCCATATAATATCGCCGTTTCATCTGTTTCTCATGCATATTTGTCATAAATGTCATAAGAAAAATCATACCACACACAGCAAGTAATATAATAAGTACCCTAACCCTGAATTGTTCTAAATATTTGTAGTCTTTAGCAAATGATACCGACATTACCGCCAGACATTCATCCGTATCAGCGTCATATAACTTATACTGATATGTATAGCTGCCTCCCTTTAAGTTCGTATAGCTGATTTCAGACAAATCTTCTTCATTTACAAATGTCTTTTTAGTATCTGTTCCCTTCAAAAAATATGTGGCGTAGACATTTCTGTGCACAAAATTAATCATCTGTATATTTATGTTTATTCTGTGCGTATCCGCTGAGAACACAATATCGCTGTCACTGTCTATAGCTTTCCCATCCTCCATAATCGATTCTATATACAATCTGACAGGCTTCTTCTCCTGCTCAAAGCCAATATCCATGCTTACTGCACCTGTTGTGCCACACATATAAAGTGTATTATCATATATTATATTTCTGGCATTTGCAGTAAAATCCACAGGCAGTCCATCACTTTTACTATACTGTATATACGATGCATTGTCCTTTAGAAGATCTTTTTCTTTTATTACAAATAAGCCATTTCCGGCAAGAACCACAACATTACCATCATCACAAAGTATCAGATCCAGACAGTTTGCTACCGGTATTCCTGCAGCAGAACTGATATTTCCGTCTTCATCAATAAAACATATTCCCTCGCCTGTTACAGCCCACACACCATTTATGCTATCTGACGGTACTACTTTCATTACTACATCCGAAAGCAATCCCTGTCTTTTGGAATATATATTTCTTATCTGATTATCACATATCTCGTAGATGCCATATCCGTCAGTTGCCACATATATCCTTCCTTCACGGTCCTCCTTTGCATCCAGTATTCTTGTCGAATTTAAAGTTGCATTTAATGTGGTTCTGTATACTCCACCATCCGTATCCATCAGATATAAGCCTTCTTCTGTCCCAATCATCATCTGGCCATCGGCTTTCTGACTGATACAGCGTGCTTTGTCAGTTGCAAATCCACTATTTTCCAAAGTATAGCTCGTGACATTACCATCTGCATCCATTTTCCATATACCGTGCTGATGCGTTGCTATCCACAGATTTCCGTTGTTATCCTCGTAAATCTGTCGTATTCTAAAATCTTTGCATGACTCTGTGAGCTCATCTGTTACGCGATTTTCACCCTCAAAGCAATACAGACCATCATTGCAGCCAACATAAATTTTGCCATTATAGGGTTGAATAGAATTGATGGACTGTTTTATGTCCCAATAAGAACCCAGATCTGAAAAATAGTTCTGATATAGTTGTAATATTCCCTGTCCTGATGATACAAACCAGAAATTTCCTTGAAAATCCTGACATCCCTGCTCTATAGATTCATTAAGCTCCGCTTTGACATTATAAATCTCATCATCTTTTAAAACTCCGATCCCGGTATCACTGCATACCCAGTATTCACCGTCGCTCACCTCATAGATCTGATTGAATGACGAGAGTTCTCCTCCATCTATCTCACTTAATATCTCTCCATTTTCTGACAACTTAAGCAAAATATTTCCAGTTGTCCCTATGTAAAAATCCCCATCCTTTGTACCATAACAACAGCGCGACGATACATCTTCATCCAGGCTTATCTGAAGTGCATCATCACCATCTAACAAAAAGGTCTCTCCACCTTTTAGAATAATAATCTTTTGGCCTGATTCCAACTCTCCGATATCACGTATAAGCTCATTCGAAAATCTTTTATACTCTTTAACTGCTTTTTCATCCTGGCTTATATCTATCGAAAAAAGGCCGGCTTTTGTTCCCGCCCATATAATTCCATCCTTATCATAATACAATCTGTTTATGACACCTGAACCACGATTCGTATCGTCTAGTTCAAATTCTGTAGAGTCTTTCCCATCAAAAAAATATAATCCACTGCCATTTGTGCCTATCCATAGATTACCATTGTGATCAACTACGATATCATTTACCGGGATCGCCCGGCCTCCCAGTAAATATTTCTTTAATTCTGTTCCATCATACCTGTATAATCCGGTATATCCGCCAATCCAAAGAAATCCGTTCTCATCCGAACAGATACAGTTGGCTGTAGTCCCCTCAAGTCCATCCTCAGAATCATAAACTCTGGAAAGATAATCTTTTTTATATTTTTCTACTCCATTACTCTTTGCAAACACATTCTCACTGCTAAGCCATGCTATGAAAAATATCGTTGTGAGCATCACAACGATCCGCATACATTTTTTCACACCCATTATTGCTCCTTACCAAACAGTATCGCCAATTGAAACATTGAATCTTCATCAATTATCGATACATATCCACCATATTTTTCCACACATTCCTGAATGCTGGTCAGACCGATTCCGTGCATTATCTTATTTTTCTTCTTCGTACTAAGTGATCCCTTGTCACGGTCAGGACTTACTGTATTTTTTACATAAATCAGTGTATCATTCAGGTTTTTGCCAGCCTTTATCGTGATCTTTCTTGGTCCCTGCTCTATTTTTTCACAAGCTTCTATTGCATTTATAATCGCATTGCTGAAAATAACATTTACATCTTTCTCATCCATAAAATTGAGACAGCCCTCTGATATTACCGCGTCAAAATCAATATTCTTAGCCTGAGCTTTAACTCTTCCATCAAAAAGCAGAATATCCAGTGAACGCTGTCCTGTATGGTAGAATTTATTGAGTTCTTCGAGTTCCCTCATTTCTGAACTATTTATGCCCTCATCACCCATGATCATGAGCTTATTTTTCATATCATGGTACATTTTTCTGATTTTAAGATGTTCCTCCTCCATATTCAGATAATATTCATATTCGTTCATATGTATATCAGCTCTTTTATCACGCTGTGATCTTTCTGCTATCTTCAAAATCAGGATTGCAAATGAAGTATATTCTATAAATATCTCCAGGATAAAAAATAATGATATAAGAATACAATAATTTTTAAAGAGATATGTCCGAATACAAAAAAAGAGCCATACAATATCCATAACGCTCTTTACTGCAAGTAACATCATAAGCTTGCGTTTGTAACCGTTAATGGATATTCTGATCTCATGAATAATAATCAGAACATACTCTATCAGTGCCATTCCGATATAGCAAGCTATATGTACCTGATAATTGGCACTCCCATTTTCTCTCAGACACTCTATGTCTTTATGATAATACAGATATATGATCAATAAATTCATAATGATCATACATGAAATGCAAAATACTCCTCTCCTGACATTATCTACGTGAACTCGTTTTTGACGCTCCATCCACCATATTATCCCGAAATATTCAAGCAATAGCCAAAAAAAGCCAGACACCCTGCCATATTCTATGCTCAACGTAATAGCCAGTATACTAAAAAACAAATACAAGGCCCTTTTTATATTGATCTTGCCAGGAATATCAATTATTTTCTCCGGATCGCTAATATAACATACGAGTCCATATATAACAAATGCACATACCAGATAGCCCGTTATTATTTTCATAAAATTTTACTCCAGAACTTAATGTATTCTTCCTTGAACTCATTCAACCGATATTTGCTGATGGGAACCTCATTACTTCCCTCTAGCAGAACACATTGCGAATTGTATTTTTGTATTTTGCTCAAATTAATTATATAACTCCTATGTACCTGAAAAAAACCCTTGCCTGCAAGCATATCCCATAGATTTTTGAGTGTCCCTCGCGAGCGGTAGGTCTGGTTTTTGCAATAAATCCATATCTTATCACGCATTCCCTCAATGTATATGATATCCGAATATCGGATACTGTACATTTCATTTTGGAACTGGAAATTGAGCTTATCCTCCTCTTCACAGAGTTTATTATTTATGGCTTCAAATGTTTCCATCAGATCACTGTCATTTACCGGTTTGACAAGATATCTGAATGCATCTACTTTGAAGCTTTCAAATACAAATTCGCTGTAGGCTGTCATAAAGATAATTATCATATCTTTATTTAACTTTCGTATTTCTTTCGCTATCTCCATACCGTTTCGCCCCGGCATATCCACATCAAGAAACAGCACATCTATGTTGCTTATGTCATAATCAAGAAGCGCTTCTCCACTTCTAAATGTGGCTATGCTAAATTCTATATTGCTGGAGAAATAATATTTTTCTATCTTATGGCTCATCAGCTCACAGATCTGATCTTCATCATCACAAATAGCAATCTTCATATACTCCCTCAATTCTGAATTGCCAGTAAATTATGATCATGAAATGTTTTATGAATCTATGCGTGATTTAAGCTGCATTTTATCCTCGTACATTTTTCTATCAGCTGCCTTTAGTATATCATCCTCGGAAATATCTGAGTTTGTCCTTAAGACTCCACCGGTTGCAAGCCCTTTTACCGGATTACTGCGCACAAGTTTTTCACGCTCGGCTTTTATTGATTCTAAAATGCCATTATGAGTCTGCTCATTGCAAGATGGTGTTATGATCAAAAATTCGTCTCCTCCCAGACGCACAATTACTGAGCTTTTTAAAACAACACCCTTTAACAGATCAGCCACCTCACATATATACTGATCCCCTGCTTCGTGACCGTATTCATCATTTATTTTTTTCAGATTATTGCAGTCACAGATTATATAGCTGCACGGCAGACTTGCCGCGTTATCAAAATCATATTTTACTGTGTAATTTCTGTTGTATAGACCGGTCATGGTATCATATAAACTAAGCTGCTCATATTTATCACACAAGTTCATAAACTCAGTAATATCATTGCATATACCACATATCCCGATCACCTCGTTATCATCATTA
The DNA here is from genome assembly GCA_963586665.1 of Acutalibacteraceae bacterium. Taxonomy (GTDB): domain Bacteria; phylum Bacillota; class Clostridia; order Lachnospirales; family Lachnospiraceae; genus Roseburia. The sequence goes on along the minus strand of CAVABC010000002.1, from coordinate 92,397 downwards.
TAAATCGGATTTTTGATAACTTCCATATAAATTTTTTTATCGTTTTGGACAAATCTATCTATGGTATGTGTACTGGTTCCATTTTCAATGATATTCATATCTTCCTGATAGTACTTTTGTCCTAGTTCTTTATCATATTGGATATCGAGATCGGTCTTTCCGATTATTGTTCCATCTGGTCCGGCATTTACGAGATCACATTCTTTTGTTGTAAATACGTATTTTCCCTCAATATCTTTGATAAAAAACATCTCAGGCAATGAGTGATAAATGTCTTCCATAACATGCGCATATTCTTTATCTACTTCCATACGGCCAACTTTCTTTTTTTCTTGTCTATATACATATTTTTATCTGCTGACTGAATAGCCTCAAACTCTGTCTCCGCGATATCATGTCTTATATGATATCCTACCGCCACCTCCATGTATGGCATCGCTGCTTTTTGGGCTTCCTGTTTTATATTAATCTCATCAACTATACCACGACACTGGTATTCATCGCAACCTGGAATAATTATCAAAAATTCATCCCCACCATAACGTATACATACGCCATTGGAAGGCATGGCTTCTTTTAGTATAGAAGCTGTATTTTGAATATATTTATCTCCCTCACTGTGGCCTCTGCTATCATTTACGCCCTTTAAGTCGTTGCAATCGCACATGATATATGCGCAAGGCATATACTCTTCCTTGTTGAAATCAGCTTTCTGCATATAATTTCTATTGTAAACGCCAGTCAGTTTATCATAAAAAGTAAGCATCTCAAATTTATTTTTCATGTTCATAAGCTCTGTTATATCGCTTACCATACCGCATACGCCTATCACCTTGCCATCCGCGTAAACTGCATTCTTGGTTACTTTTCTGTATACTTTTTGGCCATTCTGGTCAAACTCGATATAGAATTGACACGTTTTTCCCGTTTTCATTATATCTTTATCCTGCTCGTAATATTCCATTCCAAGACTGCGATCATTCTGGATTTCCATATCTGTCCTACCAATGACTGAGCGCTGTTTGTCTCCATTTGTACGGTTCTCAGCCATAGATGTATAAATATATCTGCCATCACGATCTTTCGCAAATATAAAGGCTGGCACCTGATTATGTTTGTATGCAAACCAAAGCAATTCTTCTGCCGAATATTTCTTTTTCCCAATTCCCATAATATAGCCTCCTGATATAGCTAGCTTATGACTTTATTAAAAAGCCACCAATGACATCCGTTCATCACATAGTTACCTATATTGAATAATATCAGATTTTCGAAAATTATCAGTATCAGCAAGCCAAATAGACATATTCGCAGGCTGAATAGTTTCCAAAAAATGTGCTTTGGGACTAATTTCCCAGGTGTTGTATTGCAATTTCTTTTCCAGATTTTCCAGGTATCATTTTCGTTTCTTCGTTATTATTATACGATTATACATATTATTTTACAACGACAATCTTTACTATAATTAACGCATATATTTAGTATTTATCGGGGTTCATGGTGATATTTATGATAGATGTATTGGATAGAATTACAGAATTAAGAAAAAACAAGAACTGGACTGAGTATCAACTTGCCGAACATTCAGGGCTTACCCAGTCCACCATATCATCCTGGTACAGAAAGAAGATGCTTCCAACCATACCATCACTTGTAAAGATTTGCGATGCCTTCGACATCACTATTTCACAATTTTTTCATGACGATAATAAAGAAAATACTGTTCATCTCACAGCTAAACAGTTGAAGCTTTTAGAGGCTTCTTCCAAGCTGAATTCTGAACAGTATAATTCTCTTATTGCTTTTCTTGAAAAATTATAATCATTATTCTTCTACAAATATGCTATATAGTAAATGATGAAATTTTGTCTTTCAGCACATTTGCCGTTTTAGCAAGCTCGTCAGAATCATTTTCAACTCCGGCACTGTTTTCAGTTACTTTGTTTGCAAGATCCTGAACATTCTCAGCAGTTGCCTCGATCTCTTCTGCCGATGCTGACTGTTCCTCCGTGATCGCAGCCATGTTGCTTGCCACATCATTTGCTTCACGTACTTTGTCTATCATTGTCTTAATGATTTCGTTTGTGTGCTCTATGCTGTTAAATATATTATCAAACTGCTCAGAAGCCTTGTCTACCATTTCAGAACTGATGCGGATCTGGTCAACACTGTGCTGACTTTGATCTACGGTAGAATTTATCATACCTGTTACATCGGAGATGAGCTTTGATATCTCATCTGCAGCGTTTCCAGATGTCTCTGCAAGATTTTTGATCTGCGTAGCTACAACTGAAAATCCTCTTCCGGCTTCGCCAGCTCTCGCTGCCTCTATACTTGCATTTAACGCAAGCAGATTTGTCTCATCTGCGATTTCTCGGATTGTTGAAGTGATATTGTCGATCTTTTCAGCCGCCTCACCAACATCCTTGATTGAGGTTTCAAGTGTATCCATGCTGTTTTTCATTTCATCCATGGAGCCTGTAACCTGTTTCATGCTGCTTCGTCCGTTGTCTGCCTCAGACATAGTTTCCTTTATATTGGACATTGCCTCCTCACCTGCCTCATTTGTATCTGAGACAACAAGTGCAAGTGTTGTAGCATTTTCAGCGATAACACCTATTGATTCAACCAATTCCTCAAGGTTTTGTCTCATCTGACTCATCGCATCGGCCTGTCCTGATGCTGAAGCGTGCAGATTTCCAGCTATATCATAGCTGTTTACTGCCTGCACATCTATATTATCTGAGATATGCATGATAGTTCCAAGTGTTTCACGCATAACCTCCATAAAATGCTTCATGCTGTTCGCCATAACAGTAATCTCATCATTTCCTGTCACAACAACTTCAGTAGTGAAATCTCCATCAGTTACAGCTGCGATGGTATCTGTAAGTTTGGATATCGGTTTTGTAATCTGTCTGATTGATACTACTAAAAGACCTGAAATAATGATAACAACAGCAACACCGAGGAGTGCCAGTACAATACCAAGAGCTCTGATGTCTTTGTATATATTTTTCTCCAGCGCTCTCACAACAACAACCCAGTCAGTTCCCTCAACATTTTCATAACAGACCATGTATGCCCCATTGTCTGAGGAAATGATGGAATAGGCATCGTTATCCTGTTTTACAAAATCGTAAGCATCGCTGTAAAATGAATTCCCTGTCTCTTCTACAGTTTTTCCTAACAGCTCAGAGTCTTCACTTGCAAGTATCATTCCGGTACTTTTATCAACAATAAAAGCATCTCCGCTTCCATCTACATCCATTTTTTCTATTTCTTCTGATAGAATAGACAAACTTATATCAGCGGCAAACACTCCACCTTTTCCATTAACTGTATCCGAATATCCTGCCGCTGTGACAACTGCTTCATTTGTAAGATCATCTATATATGCATCTACAAACTGCATGCCATCTGCACAGTTTAGACCATTCTTATAGTATGTCTTTTCACGGGGATCGGTATCCGGTTCCCAGCCCGAAGCATCCACTACCTCTCCGTCTGTAGTTATTATATATATTCCATTTGGGAAATCATCATATGTATTCAGAAAAAACGATTCATAATTGAGCAGCTCACCTTTGTCCATTTTCAGGTCAACCATCGTTTTCTTTGCTGTATTCAAAATACCAAGGTTGTTATTCGCCCACGCTTCTATACTATTGGCGCTGGTAGCTGCCTCTTTCTCAAGCACCTTTTGTGTTTTTGCTTCAATACTGTTTTTTGAGGAATTGTAGGCTATTACAATAACTGCTATAAATGCTAAAGCGACTATTGGTAAAATAAATGCCATTAATTTTGCCTGAATTCCGAATTTTTTCTTTATCATAGTATCGCCTCCTGATTATAATGGTACTATGATACTATATCGTCATAAAGTACGCAATATTTAACTAATGAGAAAAATTTTATGCATTTATTTTAATACAAGCTTGCGGCTTTAAATTGTGAAGGTACCAAACAGTTATGGGCATCTTAAAATGCCCTCGGTTTATCCCATACCTTAAGTCTGGTTCCAATGTCATGTACGAGCGCATATGTATAACATTCATACGCCCAGGCTACATCCTCTATTGGCATGCCCTCCATTGATACAAGAATAATCTCATCATCAGACTCACGTCCAGGCTTTTTACCGCGTATAACCTCTCCTATCTGGGTTATTGAATCGCGTTCGATCAAGCCGTCCTCCACCATGTATACAAAGTCCTCGCCCATACATCCTGTATGCAGACGGTTGCCATCCTCATCATATCCCATCTCATCTTCCTCGGCATAATTTTCATACATGCCATAGTTATCTATTACCTTTTTCAAATCGATAATGCTTTTATAATCCATATTGAATGTACTTGAAGATATGTATAAGAGCCCTGGTTTCATCCACTCTCTCTTAACTTCTGGCCACTGTCCATCCATACAAGATATTGCCTCACTGACAATGTCAGCATCTGCTATTGCCTCTTCCATAGTAGCGCATATAATAACTTCTTTTACGCGAGGATAGCTTTTCTCTATATAGCTTTTTAAGTTAAGTGCAGTCTGTGATGTCGGTGAACTACCCTTGATCTTGATTGTCTCGATTTCCGGCCGAACGGTCATAATCGACATCAGGCAGGATTTATTTACAACACCACAGCCTAGAAGTGTCAGGATTTTAGCATCTTTTTTAGCCAGAAGTTTAGCCGCCATTCCCGGCATTGCTCCGGTCCTCATGGAACTTAACAAATTACCTGACATATACGCAAGAGGTTTTCCTGTCTCCACATCATTTAACATAACCATAAGAATTGATCGTGGAAGTCCTTTTCTGCGGTTATTTCCATTTGATCCATACCATTTTTCTCCTGCAACATGAAAACGTCCTCCAAGATATGCCGGCATTGCAATAAATCTTCGATCTCTGGAATTATTAATCGGGAAATTCTCTATTTTGGATTTTTTAGGAAAATAAAGCATCAATCCATGTGCATCATTGTATGGTCCTCCCATAAGAAAGTCTCCATCTTCAAGAAGCCCTATCGCCTCTTCCATTACATCAACACATCTGGCAGCATTTAATACACCAGCATCGACCATATCCTCCTCACTCAGATATAAAAAGCTTACTTCTGATTTTTCTGATTCAATATTACTTTTTCTTCCTACTGGCTCTTTTGCTACATCTCTCTCGTTCGTCATAATATCACTCCTATTCGATGCTTTTTGTTTCTGAAAATAAAATGACGAAGAGCTCTTCAAAAGCACCCTCGCCATAAAATACTTGTATTTAAATTATTAATATTATAAACCCTTGAATTATACAATAGTCAATTTTCATAACCATGTTTCTTATTTTTTAATGTACACATCCACAAAAATATAATTATTGAAAGTAAATTCGTTAATGTTCCTATTTTCATTAAGCCGTACAAACCATATCTGTTTCTTATTACTCCACATAGGCAGGCGGCTATGCCTTCGCCAATACCGACCGTTGCTACACTTACAAGTGATGCTCCTTTTACAATATCCGCTTTAGGAAGATTTTCTTCTATGAAGTACATGCTTCCTGCATAATACAGTCCAAGTCCAAGCATTTCACAAGCCTGTGAGCATATTACAACCGGAACCTGCACCGCATATGTAGGGATCAGATTTTTTAACATCATAAAAAATGCACAGCATACCATCATATACTTAAGTGGGATCCTATTCCTCAGCTTTAATATGATAAATGCTGAGGGTACCTCAGAAATAGCCATAACAAATTCTCCAATTCCATATTCGGTATTGCCGCCACCTAAATCTCTATAAATATCAATAAGAAATGTACATCCGAAGTTGTAACCCATAAACATCACTACTGAACCTATTAAAAACACAAGGAAAACAGGATATTTTCTAAGAAGCTCGCATACTGTGCTGGTCTTCGGCTGCTCGGTTATGTCTGCCTCTGTGTTATTTTCCAATCTGATACTCTCCCAAGGCATACATGCAGAAATTATAGTAAGCACCATCATAATTACAATTCCCCATATAGGAAATGTTGCTAATCCGACTCCATCACAGTACATTCCTGCAACCACGCAGAGTATTGCCCACGATATACTTCCTCCCATGCGCCCTTTCGCATAATTAACGGCCAGACCATGACTGGTATAAAGCATAGGCAAAGAATCAATCAAGGGCTGTAGTGTTGTAAATGTTATACCAAATCCTATAGATATAAAAAGCATTAGTATAAAATTATGACCGGCATAATATAACGCTGCCGTTAGCACTCCTGCTCCCAATGAAAGTAATGCTATAAGATATTTTAACGGAACGGTATATCTTGTCCTATCTGCAAATGCCCCAATCCAGATTTGAAATATTACACCTACAAGCAACTTTACGCCATTCAAAATTCCAATCTGTTCTGAGGAAAATCCTTTATTTTGCAGGATTTGTGTCATATAAGCATAATTTACAACAGCAGCTCCCCAAAAAAGAACCTGAAGGAAAAAATATCGAACATTAATATTTTTTAAATTGTATTTCATAGGCACATCCTATGCTAAAAATGGTGAATCCCACAGCTTTAGTTTTGTTCCAATTCCTTCTTCCATAGCCTTCTTATAACATTCATATCCCCATCCGACATCAAGAATAGGCATTCCGCCAAGGCTAATCATGATTATTTCGTCTTCTTTTGTTCTTCCCGGCTCAATTCCTCGGACAATAGCACCGAGATGCTGTACATCTTCTTTTTTAATCGCACCTTCCGTGATCATATTTACATAATCCATTCCAGGTGTTCCCATGGATATAGGCTTGCCGTCCTCATCATATTCCTGATATACGTTAATGTACTCCTCATACATACCAATATTGTCTACAACCTTTGTGATATGATTTTTGGTAAATTCATAATCAACTTCAATAGTACCTGATGAAATTATCAGACAACCCGGTTTGATCCATTCAGGTTTGATTTTAGGCCACATGTGCGGTGCAACAGAAACCGCCTCACTTATAATATCTGCTCCAGTTACAGCTTCCTCGTCACTTCCGCATATTTTAATGCTCTTAAGGCTAGGATAATTTTCTTCTATAAATTTTTTCAATTCCAGTGCTGTCTTTGATGTAACGGAACTTCCTTTTATCCTTATCTCCTCAATTCCCGGAAATTTTGCCATAATAGCCATCAATGATGTTCTGTTGACAACACCGGCTCCTATTAGTGATAAGATTTTGGAGTCTTTTCTAGCAAGATGCAAAGCTGCCAGCCCCGGCATTGCCCCAGTCCTCATCGCACTTAATAGATTTGCTGACATATATGCGATAGGCTGTCCGGTTTCAACATCATTCAAAGTTACCATGAGAATCGAACGTGGAAGACCTTTCGCTGCATTTCTTCCATTTGAACCATACCATTTTTCTCCTGCAAGGTGAAATCTTCCTCCAAGATATGCCGGCATGGACATAAAACGACGATCTCTTGAATCAGCAAGCGGGAAATCAGGAATTTCCGACTTCTTTGGAAATATTAACTGCACACCGTGATCATTGTGATCTTTTCCACCCATAATATAATCTCCGGAACTAAGCAGACTCATAACCTCTCCTACCGTATCCACACAACGGCCTGCATCTAATACACCTGCTTTAATCATATCTTCCTCATTAAGAAACAAAAATTCAATCTTTGTATCCATATTACTCTTCCTCCTGTCTCTTACATGCTGCTATACACACCATAAGTGTGACCATCAACTCTCATTTCTACTGTAATTTTCTTATCTCACAGGCTTAAATCTGTCATAACCAAGCGCTGAAATATCGACCACTGTTTCCTCTCCCAGCACCATCTGTGCCAGCATAAGTCCCACTGCCGGTGCGGTTCCAAAACCATGTCCTGTAAATCCGCAGGCAAGGATCATTCCCGGAACCTCATCAACTTTACTGATAACCGGAACTCCATCATGACACATATCAATCCAGCCTCCCCAGGTTCTTACAATTTTGGCATCAGCTAAAAGAGGAATATAACTCATAATAGCCCGACATCCTGCTGAAACGGTTAATGACGATGTCTTAAGTTCCGATAAAGGCATATCTATTTCTTCCTCAAGACCGCTGTCTGAACCAAAAACAAAAGAACCATGCTTGCTCTGATGACCATAAAAATCGCCATCCGCGCATCCAAGCATAATATCAAACATCTTTGGCTGCATTTCCGTAACAAGTGCTTCCTCAAAATATGTAGAAAGTGGTACATCTACTCCAACAGTTCTTGCTATATAGCGGCTTTCATATCCAGCCGCAACGATTACTGTCTCAGCCTCAAATATTTCTCCTGACTCAAGAAATACCCTGCGAAGTTTTCCTTTATATAAACCAAGCGATTTAACCTTTGCCTCAGTATAAAAACGTACTCCCATTTCAACAGCACGCTTATAATAAGCAAGTGTTGTAATCAGCGGATTAGCATGTCCGTCAGTCGGACACCAGCTTGCCCCAATTACCTCATCTGACAGATATGGGCAGATTTCCTTGACGGTCTGAGCATCGACCATATTCATATTTAATCCGAGTTCTCTTGATCTGGATGCAAGATTTTCAAGCTTTTTCAGATGTGCCTCAGTCTTTCCCATACGAAGGTTTCCCTTCTGGTAATATTCCACATCGACACCTAACTCTTCTGAAAGAGTTGGCCACATATTATTTACCGCATACATTGCATATGGAAGCTCCCTCATATCTCTGCCTGACTGCCTGACGCCTCCGCCATTTCTTGAAGAGCCTCCATGTCCTATACTTTTATCAGCTTCCAAGACTGCAACATTCTTTACGCCCTTTTTTGCAAGATAATAAGCTGTTGCACATCCATTTACCCCGCCTCCTATAATTATCACATCAGCAGTATATTTACTCATTAGAAACACCTCCATCCTTTGCCATGATTTTCATTTCCGTTGGTCTCATTGGAGCCCTAGATGTCGCCGGCTCCACCTCAACAGGCGAAACATGCAATTCTCTCGCTATTATGCCCTTTACGAGCTTTCCACATGTCTGTCCCTGACAAAGTCCCATTCCTGAACGTAAAAAACGTCTTATTTCTTCCATTGTAAACATTCCTGAATGAACAGCTTTACGTATCTCACCTTTTGTAACTTCCTCGCATCTGCAAATTAACATATCATCATCCGCAGCTGGTACAAATGGGCCTATTTCCTTTAATTTTTCCTGTATATCTTTCATAGTTCCATCCTCCTGTTATCTAAACCCTTTTATAGAATCTTGCGCTCATTGTCATATCTGATGGTACCTTAATTGTGAGAAGGTTTGTGTGGTCAAAGGCTTTCGCACTGCGAACACTTACCACTTCCGCCTCGCATACTTTTTGTCCATTTCTACCAAGGGCAATTCCCTTTTCTCCGACCTCCGGAAGTGGTAGAAATTCATATGGCAGCGTCACTGTTCCAAAACCATCTCCAGTATCCTCATCCACCAGGAAAATTGCCTGTCCTGAACAAGATGCAACACACATTCCACAGCCAATACAATTTACATCATTTAAAACTACTGGCAGAGATGTGATATTTGAACCGATACTTATGCATCCTTTTGCGCAGGCATCCTGACATGGATTACACGGAATATTCTGTGTACATTCCATAACCGGATGAATACCAACTTTGTGAGTGACTCCCGGATATCTCTCAATCTCATCATCTGCGACATATCCTTTTTCAAGAAGATTCATGGAAACATCTATTCCTTCCTCTGTCTTCTCAACTAGCTTTCCTCTGTTTTTCGGTGCAAACATACCCTGTCGTAAACTGTTTAATGCTTCATCAAGCGATTTTTCTGTGTCTTTTAGTCCATCTTCATCAAGATAACCAAGATAATGTGCAATTGCTGCGCCTGCAATTCTACCCTCTATCATAGCTGAACTTGCTTCCTCAATTCCGGCAACATCACCTGCTGCAAAGATACCCGGTACACTTGTTGCACCATATGAGTCACATTCCGGTATATATCCGCCCGGAGTATCATTCATCTTGCATCCTGCCTGTTTCAATAGCTGGGCCATAGGTGAAAGTCCAACTGCCACACATACTGTGTCAACATCAAAGTGCTTCTCTGTTCCTGGAATAAACTGAAAACTTTTATCAACTTCTGCAATTGTCACACCATCAACAGCTTCACCGCCTGTAACTTCTACAATCGTATTTGATAAATAAAATGGTACTCCGCATCTTGCAATCTTTGCTGCATGCACACCATATCCTCCAATTCTCGGTGCCGCATCAACAACTGCAACAACCTCACATCCGGCCTGCAAAAGCTGATAGCTTACAACAAGACCAACATTACCGGATCCAAGCATCAAAACCCTGTTTCCCGGCTTTATATGATGAAGATTCATCATTGTTTGTGCAGCTCCCGCACCGATCACACCCGGTGTTGTCCATCCGCGAAATGGAACCATATTCTCACTTGCTCCGGTCGCTACTAAAACACTGTCACCTTTGTAGTGTTTTATCTCTTCTCCAATCTTAACGGTAACTTCTTTTTCAGGATAAAGTCCCATAACCGTTGCATTCAGTTCGACATCAACGCCCTGCTTTGATGCCTCCTCCAGAAGCTCATCACCTATTTTAAAACCACGGATTTTTGCTTTGTGTTCCTTAGAACCGAAGAACTTATGTATCTGCTTAAAAAGCTGTCCTCCCGGTTTTGCATTCTCATCAAATACGATTGGCTTTAATCCGTTCTTAGCAGCTTCAATTGCTGCTGAAAGTCCTGCCGGACCTGCTCCAATTACAATCAGATCATATCTTTCCATCTCTACTCCTCCTTCCCAGCTGCTCCGTACTGTGTATTTACTACCATGCCTTCTTTTAATGGTGTAATACATGTCCTGATATTCGGTTTTCCATCAACTACCATTACACAGTCTGTACACCTTCCTATCGCACAAAATACTCCTCTTGGCTCGTGCTTTTTCGCCGTATACCTGTGAGTCATAACGCCTGCAACACGAAGTGCTGAAGCAATTGGTTCCCCTTCAATCCCCTGCAATGTCTGTCCATCATATGTAAAATCAACCATTTTTCCTTCCGGTGTATCTCCTAAAATAGGATGTGTCTTTATTCGATCCATACTATATCCTCCCTTTCGTGTAAATTAAAAAGGCAATGACACTTAGAAAAGCGCCCTTGCCTTGCTGTTATCCTTATGCTAAACTCTAGGGTAATACCAGAGTCAATACTTTTTTCAAAATTTTTTGGAGGAATTTTATGGAAGATGAAAAAAACTTTAAAATCGGCGAATTATCAAAGATATTTCATATTGGTGTAGATTCAATACGCTACTACGAAAAGGTTGGAATTCTTCATCCTATACGCAATCCGGAAAACAACTATCGCTTTTACACAATGGAGGATTTCAGGAGACTTGCCCTGATACGTGAACTTCTAGGACTCGGATTTTCGACTGATCAGATCCGTTTTTTTATCACGAAGCGATGTGTCCAGAAAACAGATGATATGATTGTCTCTGAACTTCATGCAATCGACGACGAGATAAACCATCTGCGTCATATTCAACAGAATCTAAAATCCCGCATATCTATGATCCGTGCTATGGAAGCACGCTATAACAACGAAGAAATCGAAGAACTAAATCTTCCTGACCGGCATTGCATCATGATACGTGACAGCCATCTTCCCGACGATATGGTTGATTACTATCTTGTCAAATATAAAAATAAACACCAAAATTACGTTGGAACTATCGGTCTGTGTGACTGCTATACACTCGATCTTCCGGGAAGTAATCCTGATTCACAATATTATCGCACCAAGAACTTATTTTTCTACTCTGAAGCACTTAATAAAGACGATTGTAACTATATACTCCCAAAAGGACTTTACCTGTCCATTCTCTATCGTGGACCTCTGACAAAAACAAAAGAGCTCCTGCCAGAACTCTATAATTATGCCAAAGAGCACAATTACAACGTCAGTCAGGAGCCAATTGAATTTTGTTACATTGACGAATATGAAACTAATAACGAAGACGAATATCTGATCGAGATCCAGTTACCGATTACGGGAATGCGCAGCATGTAGTAATCTGATTAATCTTAAATGAGGGGCAAATCCCCTTTAATCGGTTTTCCCTCAAAAATTACAGTTTTAGTCTCTACTGTATCTAGATTTTCTACCGGAACATCGAATACATTTTTATTCAGTATACAGAAATTGGCTTTCTTTCCCTTAGAGAGAGAGCCTATTTCATTTTCCATACGCATACACTTAGCTCCTTCAATTGTAAAGCCAAACATCATTTCCCGGACTGGAAGCTTTTCTGAAGCAGGCTGCCTCTCCGCAAAGCATGACAGTTCATCCTGCCTTGTTGCCGCAATTTTCATTGCCACAAAAGGATTAGCTCTGTCTATTTCTTCTGTAGAAACAATATCTGAGCTACAGCTAAGCGGTGCGCCATATCTGATAAAATCCGTAAAGGAATAGAATGTATCAAAGCGCTCCTTACCAACAATGTCAAGAGCAGCATCTCCAAAAATTCCACCATTCCAGTGAGGTGTTATGTTTATCGAAATTCCAAGTTCTGCCGCGCGTTTTCTGTCTTCCGGTTTGGTCAGCTCACAGTGAAGCAGCGTTACAACACTGGTAAATTCCTTATTTTGTTCGCTCAGCTTCTGTTTTGCATCAGCATATGCATTAACAGCCGTGCGAAAAGCCCTGTCACCGACCATGTGGATCTGCATATCGACGCCCTCATCATTGACCATGATCATTGCCTGAGTCAGGTCACACTCATCCATATTAAGGACACCATAGTTATCGGGATCATTAATAAAAGGCTCTATGAGGGCAGCTGTTCCAAGCTCGTTTGTTCCATCCAGAAATAATTTAACACACCGAGTCTGAATCTTGTCATCCTTGTATTTTTGATTCCACTCTTTAACCTTCTGAATTGCTTCTGTAAGGTCACTAAGCTTCTTAAACAAGGAATTTCCGCGATAGTACATATGCAGCTTTCCCTGTTCTTCTATTTTTTTAAGGCCTTCAAAGGTTTCTTCCCCTTCCGTAAATCCGTCTAATACCGCTGTAATACCATAATCATTAAATTGCTTAAGTATAGGTCCTATCACAGCAGGATCACTCTGATCAGGAGGACACCAGTTTATCTTTTTGTACATTTTTGGAAGATCTACCTCATATCTATGTTCGTATACAATTCCGGTTGGCACATTGTTCTCGTCTCTTTCGTAATTCATACCGGTTGTAGGATCATATGGTGTCTTTTCGTCGATTTCCAAAAGTTCCAACATCCTGCTATTTAGCAGGCAGCTATGAAATCCCTCATCACATAAGAGCACCGGACGATCAGATACATACTTATCCAGCATAGTCTTATTTGCATTTTCCATCCATTTTTGCGGACACGGTGTGGCGTAAATATATGGAATTTCCTCGACAGGATGTTTCTTTGCATATTCTCCCAGATCAGCCAGCAAGTCATCCATGCTCTTATATATGTCCTTATCAAGTACAAGCTGCCAACTGCTTCTGGCCACTGTAGTAATGTGTACATGACAGTCTACAAATGAAGGGATCACAAACTGACCATGCATATCAATACGTTTTACATGTGCGGATGCATCTTTTATAATATCTTCATATCTGCCAACTGCCAGTATCTTATCATTACAAACCCAGAGAGCATCTGCCCACTCTTTTTTAGTATCCGCAGTCCAGATTTTTGCATTATAAATAATATACTCTCCCATAAATTTCTCCTATTCAGTGCCCATCAAAAGTGTATAATACTTGTCCATTATAGAAATCTGATCATCATCAATTGCTATATGCCATGAATTTTCCTCGATACTTGAATCCATATTAAAATAAGGATTGTCATAATATCCGTCAGGCATTACCGATATCATCAAATCCCTCTTAAGCAGCGATGCCTGTCCTGCTTCCTGCGCCATTTCTGCCTGGGTTTCCGGTTCTAAAAGAAAATTCATAAATTTTTCAGCTTCTTCTTTATGTTTGCTTGACGCAGGGATTCCCACAAATCCATTCGACCGCTCATAACCACTGTCAATTACTGCAACTCCATACTTATCCCAATTATCCTTATCCATCATAAGAAGCGGATAATCAAAACCGAATGCTACCGAACAATCTCCTGCCTCCAGTTGTGACAATGCTGTTGTACCTACAAAAGCCTTTACATTTTTCTTTATCTCTGCCAGAAGATCATTTGCCTCCGAAATCTCGTCTTCATTTGTTGAATCAGCAGAATATCCAAGTGCCTCGAGAGCTGTACCATATAAGGAAATTGTGGAATTTATCATACATACCTGATCCTTTAATGCCGGATCTGCAAGATCTGCAAAAGATTTAATTTCTATCGGGCATGTCTCTTTGTTATAGACAATAAGTGAATAAATGTTGTCCGATGTTGGCATCGTATACTTGTTGTCTTCGTCGCCCACTGCTCCCCAGAACTTATCATCAATATTCTTGGAATTAGGTATATTATCATAATTGATTTCTGCTAAAAGGTCATTATCCACAAATGTTTTCACATATGCTGATTCTATATCTACATAATCATATTCTGTTTCACCTGACACCATCTTAGTGATCAGCTCATCCGTATTTGTTATATAGGAAACATTTACATGAATTCCCGTTTCTTCTTCAAACTGTTTAAAAACATCATCCGGATATGTCGAATCCCAGACCATTACATTTATTTCATCTGATTTCCCACTCTGGGTATCTCCTGTGCTCCCACTTCCACAAGCACACAGTCCTGTAATCCCCAGTGTTGCGATTAACCATATTGATACCATTCTTTTTCTCATATATTGAATTCTCCCTTCCGTAATCTGACTTTACCTCGAAATCCGCTAATCCTCATACATGTAGCAACATTCTCCACCAATCCAGGTCTCAGCCACTTTTGTCTTATAGATGTTCTCTTTTGGGATCGTTGTAACGTCCTGATCCAATACTACAAAATCAGCGTCCTTTCCCTTGCATATTGTTCCTTTTTTTGTATCCAGAAAATTTTCATACGCGCCACCAATTGTAAGTACCCTTAGTGCACTCTCGACATCGATACATTCTTCAGGAAAATAAGGGTTCTTTGACGTTTCAGGATTAAAACGATTTACCATCATATGCAGACAGAACATTGTATTTGGTGGAACTGTTACAGGAAAATCACTTGCTTGACTCATGACTATTCCCTCATCTAGATAACTTTTCAGATAATACATATGTTCTGCACGTTCTTTTCCAAGAAATGGATATTCCAATGGTTCATATAGTGGTGTTTCATAATGCCAATATGGGTTTACCACAGCAACCACACCTAATTTTTTCATACGTTTAGGCTGATCCGGCTGACACACCTGAAGATGCGTAATCGCATTGCGGTATGTTCCAGGTACTTTATCCTGTGCATATTCAAAACCATTAAGAGCCTCGTCAATTGCAGCATCTCCTATCGCATGAACATGAATACTAAATCCCTCTTTTAATGCTCTTTCCATTCTTTTGTTCAGGTCAGCCTGTTCAAACATTAAAGGTCCGCAATCATACGGTGCCATTTTATACGGATCTCTAAGTACCGCTGTATGCCCGTCTACAACACCATCCATAAAAAACTTAATGGTATTAACCTGAAGTTTCTCAAGATTTTCAAAACGTTTATGACAGTCTATTGCAAAATCAAAAAAACTGTCGGTATCATCCGATGGATTTAAAGTCGGAGCTACACGAAATGTAATCTTAAGATTTTTTTCTTTTTCAAGCTCTTCATATGCATTCATACGCACTGGTTCATCCCCTGTATGACTCAGCATAGGTTCAAAAGCCGAAACTATTCCATTAGAAAGTCCGATCTGCTGATAATATAAAATTGCATTTTTATAATCCTCAACTTTTGGCACTGCAAGTGCGGGTGTAATCAGATCTATCGCCATTTCCTGCAGGAATCCACTCGGTTGTCCATTCGGATAATGATTTATTTTTCCATTTGCAGGATCCGGGGTATCCTTCGTAATACCGGCCTTCTCGAGGGCTTTGGTATTTACCCATACCGAATGATGTCCTTCGTCTGATAAAACCACCGGTTTATCAGATACTACAGCATCCAAAAGGTCTGCCGTCGGGCCCTCCGGACCAAATAATCCCGGATCAAAGCCGCCGCCCTCTATAGTCTCATTTTCCGGATGTGCATCTGCAAAATCCTTAACCTTTTCCAGACATTCCTCAATAGACTTTGCCTCAACAAAAGGGCCTGTCGTAAGTTCAATAGTTGAGCTTATATGAGCATGTCCCTCTGTAAATCCGGGAACAAGCAGCCCACTATCATACGTGTGCACTTTTGTCTCTTGTCCGATATATCTTTCTAATTCTTCTTTTGCTCCTACCGCTATGATTTTTCCTTCTTTTATTGCGAAGCCTTCCGCATATGGCTGGTCTTTTTCTGCTGTAAATACTTTTCCGTATATTACTTTATCTGCTGTCATATGTTCTCCTTTCTCCACTTTTTAGTATCTTCGTAACTGTCCAGTACCTTCATTGATTTCCCTTCCTTTAGAGGACGGGGGTCTTCTCTGACCGAGATACAAAATCCCCCAATCGCACATCATCGTGCAATTGAGGGATTTCAATAATCCAGTTTCGCAGTTTTTTATTCTCCACTCATAAGTTCATTGTAAAGTGTATCCATTGCAGCTGTCTGTTCATCGCTCGCGCTTAAATCATCACGATCAGGCCACATATCTGCAAACTGCTGCATGATCGGATTATCAAAGTAATCGCTTGAAACAAGATCTTTAATCAAATCCTGTTTTACAGCCGGAACACCACCCCACTCATTTGCAATAGCTGCCGCTGCCTCCGGGGTAAATGAATAGTTGATAAACTCATTTGCCAACTCTTTGTTCTTTGAAGACGCTGCAATTGTCCAATACTGTGTATAACCAAGAGTGCTGTCCGGAATAATCTCAAATTTATCCCAGTTAGCCTTATCATCACTCATAAGCATATTGTAATCATATGTGTATGCTACTGAGCAGTCACCAGTCTCCATTGCTGAGATTGAGCTTGCGCCAAAGGCCTTGACATTAGGCTTTATCTCCTGTAAAAGTGCCTGTGCCTCATTTAATTCATCCTCGTCCGAACTGTTAGGTGAATAACCAAGTGCTTTGAGCGCACCTGCATACAGCGAAATTGTTGCATTTGTACACCATAATTGTCCTTTTAGTGCCGGATCTGCAAGATCCTTCATAGAAGTAATTTCTATCGGACAAGTTTCTTTATTAACAACAATACCAGTGTAGAGTGGTCCACTGATCGGAAGACTATATTTCATATCCTCATCACCGATTGGACCTTTCTCCGAATATGTAGGATCAATATTTTCACTATTTTTGATTACATCGTAATCAAGTGGCTCTAAAAGGTCTGCATCAACAAATGACTTTACATATGCGCTCTCGATATCTATAACATCATATTCACTGCTGCCCTGAAGCATTTTTGCAAGAATGGTATTTGTATCCTCAACATATGTGATATTTACCTTAACACCATACTTTTCCTCAAAACCTGAGATCTGGTCCTCAGCCACATCGCCTTCCCATGTCAGTACATTTAATGTTCCACCTTTAGATGAACCACTCTCTGTTCCATTTTCTGAGCTGCTGCCACAGCCGGAAATAGCGCCTGTAACCATTGCTGCCATTAAAAGGCACGATATAACTTTCTTTTTCATCGTCAATTCCTCCTTTTTATAGATCAATTCGTCTTGATTTTTTACTCTTTTCTTTTTTTGTCTTAATCAGATCACTGACCAGATAAATAAGAACACATAATACACTTACAGCAAAAATGATTGTGGTCAGTGCATTTATCTCAGGTGAAACACCTTTTTTCATCATTGAATACACTTTCATTGGAAGCGTTGTAGTTCCAGCATCGGCAAGGAATGATGTGACAATCAGCTCATCCAGTGCAAGAGAAAATGCCATAAATGCTCCTGAAATAATACCCGGCATAATCTGTGGAATAGTCACATGAAATAATGTATATACACGATCTGCTCCAAGATCGAGGGATGCCTCTTCAATAGAAGGATCCATGCCGACCAGTCTCGACTTAACTGTTATATACACATAAGGCAGACATATTGTCGTATTACCAATTACGATAACAGGCACACCAAGTGAAATTTTCATTGTGTTAAAAATCATAAACATAGCAACTGCAAGCACAATCTCAGGTATAACAATTGGAAAATATACCGAATTTGTTATTAGTTTTGCAAATTTGCTTTTAGATTTTTTGTATCCAATAGCACCCATTGTTCCAATAAGTGTTGCAAAAAAAGTTGTCAGAATTGCAATTAAAATAGTTGTTCCAAATATAGACCAAAGCTCGCTGTCGCCCATAAGCTTTGTATACCATTTGGTTGTAAATCCTTGCCAGACTACATTTGCCTTGCTTGTATTGAATGAAAATACAACCATGACCGCAACCGGCGCATAAAAAAATATAAATAAAAGTATTACATATATTTTCTGTATCTGATTTGTTATTGTTTTCTTTTTCATAGGCTTATGCTCCTAAATCATCCAAATCTCCACCTAATTTGGTGTAAATAATTACCATAAGGAATATGATAAGTGCAAGTACCATAGAAAGTGCTGCACCAAATGGCCAATCCCTTGATACTGTAAACTGACGATATATCAGATTTCCAATCATAAGGCTTGTTCCACCACCCAACATATCTGTTACCATGTAGTAACCTATACATGGAATAAACGTCAGGATAATTGCCGCGAATATTCCAGGCGAGGTCAGCGGAAGTACAACCTTAAAGAATGTCTTTACCGGTCCTGCCCCGAGGTCCTTTGAAGCCTCAATCAGTCCCAGATCAAGTTTCTCTATTGATGAGTACATTGGAAGCACTGCAAAAGGCAGAAACATATAAATCATTCCGATGACAATCGCAAAATTGTTATACAAAAGCTCAAGTGGCTCTTTAATCAGATGAATATTCATAAGAAAGCTGTTAATTACACCACTGCTATTTAATATAATTACAAAACTGTACAATACCACGAGTCCACTAACCCAGAGCGGAAGCATCAAAAGAATGGTAAGCAATGAAGATGTTTTCGATTTTACCTTTGCAATAAAGCTTGCGAGCGGATATCCCATCAGCACAGTCAATGCAGTAGTCCAGCCTGCAACTATCAGAGACTGTTTGATCACAGTCGCATAAACCGGATTAAACATTTCCTTATAATTGTCAATTGTCGGCTTGTACTGAATGATTCCAAGCGGTCCTTTTGTCATAAAACTCATAAATGCCAACAGAGCAAAAGGTGCGAGCACAAAAGCTATCATCCAAACGGCAAGTGGAGCCTGCATGATAAAACTAGTAATCCGTGCTCTTTTTGTTTTTTCACTCCTCTTCATCCGGATCACCTCCCTTAATGTCCTTAGTAGAGTCTGTGTGTATCAATTCTTTTTCTTTGATAACCACACCTTTGTTAAGATCCCAATACAAATATACTAACTCTCCCAGATCTGCCAGATCCGATGCATCGAAACGATTAACACGGATTTCTGTTCCATCGTTCAATGTAATAATCATTTTAATCAGGTTACCAACAAATATTCTTTCTTTTACTATGCCCTTGATAGTAAATCCCTCAACTGGTTTTTTTGAAAATTTCATATGCTCGGGGCGGACTGATACCGCCAATCCATCGTTTACCTTATAATCATCATCAGGATTGATTAAAGCCATAGCCTTACCTACTTCAGTTCCAACTACTGCCATATCATCTTTTACCTCGAGAACAACTGCATCTAACAGATTTGTCTCACCAATGAAATTTGCTACAAACTTAGTCTTTGGATGTTCGTAAATCTCAACCGGCGTATCGAGCTGCTCTATTCTTCCTTCATTTATGATTGCAATACGATCTGACATTGTAAGAGCTTCTTCCTGGTCATGAGTAACATATATAAATGTAATTCCAAGTTTCTTCTGAAGCCTTTTAAGCTCAATCTGCATCTGTTTACGAAGTTTGAGATCGAGTGCTCCAAGTGGCTCATCCAAAAGAAGTACCTTAGGGCGGTTAATAATAGCTCTTGCAATCGCTACCCTCTGCTTCTGACCACCAGACATCTGTGTTATACGACGCTTCTCAAAACCCTCAAGCTGAATCATTTTAAGAGCCTCTGTAACACGTTCCTTGATCTCTGCCTTTGGCACCTTTTTTACCTTGAGTCCATATGCCACATTATCGTATACATTCATATTGGGAAAAAGTGCATAATTCTGGAACACGGTATTGACATCTCTCTGATAAGGTTCCTTTTTTTCTACGCTCTCTCCCTGCACCTTAATAATACCTGATGTAGGTAATTCAAATCCTGAAATCATCCTGAGAGTAGTTGTCTTTCCACATCCTGATGGTCCAAGCAGAGTCAAAAATTCTCCTTCTTCTATGTTCATATTCATGTTTTTAACAACATGATTTTCTCCATACATTTTTTCAACATTCATAATCGAAACAATTGTTTTACTCATAACCGTGTGCCTCCAATCTTCTTATCCAATTGCGTCCGAATCACGCTCATTAGTACGAACACGTACTGCTTCAAGCACATCCGTTACAAAAAGTTTTCCATCACCATTTTTACCAGTTCCAATTGTTGCTGTAATGTCTACCAGAAGATCTTCTACAATATCATCTTCCACAACGACAAAAGCCATAATCTTTGGCAGGAGGTTAATATCATCTCCTGTAAAATTCATTTCTGGTAGGTATCCTTTCTGTCGTCCACATCCCATTACACTGAACACTGTCATTCCCATGCAATTATGTGATGCTAAAACTTCCTTAAGTCCAACTAATTTTTCTGGTCTGGTTACAATCTCAATCTTCTTCATCGTCATTTCCTCCTTAATAAAAAAACAGTCTCCGGTGTTTTTATGTCACCATCGACTGTTCTATAACTATTTATTTGATAATTACTGTCGTGTTAATAACAGCTTTCGTAAATTTGTACTACATCGGATTCTGTAAGCGACATATTTCCAGCATCACTCAATCCAAATTCATCTACGGCTTTCTTTGCCATTGCAGGAATGTCATCTTTGCTTGTTGCCCCAATTGATTGAAGCGTAAGTGTAAGTCCCATATCTTTATATACTGTTTCTGTCATTTCAATTGCTTTTAGACCGATTTCATGATCTGTTCCTTCAGTTATCTGGAAAACTTCCTTTGCATATCTTTTAAAATCACCATATGTATTTTCACCTAAAATATGCTTCATCCAGGGTGCATCGATAATCGCCATTCCATGTCCATGTGTTACATGATACTTATTAGTCAGCTGATATTCCATTGCATGACACGGCCAGCTGCTATTATTTCCGCAAGCGATAAAACCATTGATCGCCCAGCTTGCTGCCCACATCAGATTTTCTCTGGCCTTCTCATTGTCCGGCTCTTTAACAGCGATTGGTCCATAGGTCACACACACCTTCAGAATTGCATCCATCATGGATTTTTCAATATCTAAAATATCTGCTCCACTAAAATAGTATTCAAAAATATGTGACATTATATCTGCAACTCCTGCTGCTGTCTGATATGGTGGCACTGTGTAAGTATATGTCGGATCCAGAATGGAATACTTTGGATAAAGGATATCATCATTGATTTCTGCCTTGTCACACTCGCTGTCATTACTGATAACGGAGCTGCTGTCCATCTCAGAACCTGTAGCTGCCACAGTGAGTACACTTACGATCGGAAGTGCCTCTGTAATCAGGCTATTGTCCTTTACAATATCCCAGGCATCTCCATCATAAAATGTGCCAACAGATATTGCTTTAGCACAATCTATTGTGCTTCCACCACCAATCGGAACCAGGACCTCAATACCATCTCTTCTGCAAAGTTCAATGCCTCGTCTTACTGTTGCGATCTGTGGATTTGGTTCTACACCTGCAAGTTCTGTAAAGGTGATCCCATTCTCTTCAAACAGATTGATCGCTGTATCATATATTCCAGTTCGTTTAATGCTCCCTCCTCCATATATCAGCAACACTTTCTTGCCATATTCTTTAACAAATTCCGGAAGCATTTTTATCTGGCCTTTTCCAAATGCTATTTTTGTCGGTATACTGTAAATAAAACTATCCATCCAGTCACCTCTTTCTTTTTTTATGTTTTGAATGTTATACTATTGTATCGTACCAGAGTCAATGTTTTTTATTTTAAGTTTTTCGTGGTACTCACAAAATATAATGATGTGAGGGTCAAAAGGTATTTTGCCCCTACGTAATATTAGTTTCCACCCATAAGGAGTGTATAGTACTTGTCCATAATATTGATCTGCTCATCATTTACTGCTACAAGCCAGCTGTTATTAGCCATTTCCTCATACTTTTCAATAGCTGGATTATCATAGAAATCATCCGGCAGATACTCCTCAATATACTCTCTTTGTACCATTGGGATCTGTCCCCACTCATCAATATGCATTGCAACTGCCTTCGGACTAATCATATAATTAATGAATTTCTGTGCCAGTTCAACATTTTTGCTTCCAGATGTAATTCCCCAATACTGTATGAATTCCTCGTATGGCGAATCAACCTGCGCTATATCGAATTTATCCCAGTTTGCCTTGTCATCAAAAGCAAGAACTGCATAATCCCACGAAAGGGCTACTGAACATTCGCCATTTACCAATGCAGATACACAGCTTTCACCAACAAATGCTTTTACATTCTTCTTAATATCTGTTAAAAGATCATTTGCCTCTTTGATCTGTTCTTCATCTGTTGAATCAGCGCTATATCCTAATGCTTCTAGTGCTGCACCATAAAGTGAAATTGTGGAATTAACCATAGCTATCTGTCCCTCCAATGCCGGATCTGCGAGATCTTTGAATGAAGTTATTTCAATAGGACAAGTTTCTTTATTATAAATTATGCCCGTAAATCCGGCACTTGAATCCGGTGTCACATATTCCAGATTTTCATCACCGATTGGTCCGTTTTCCAAAAGTGAAGTCTCCACATACTGCTCATTTGTTATAGCTGAATGATCCATCTTCTGAATTAAGCCATTTTCAACAAATGACTTAACGTATGCAGCCTCTATATCGCATACATCATATTCAGAATTCCCTTCAACCAATTTACTGATCAGGGTGTCTGTATTGTCAATATATGTCACATTTACTGTACAACCTTCTTCTTTTTCAAACTCATTTATTGCATCTTCTGAAAACATGCCATCCCATATACATATATTCAGTTCATTTCCACCTGAGCCTGATGCCTGGGTACCTCCGCTATTTGAATTTCCACAACCTGTCAAATTTGCGATTGCCATACAACCAGTCAGTGCAATTCCTACAAAACTTCTAATCTTTTTCATACTCATAAGCAGCCTCCTTTTCATTTACTGATCACACTACTGTATGAACAGCTAGCCTTTTTAATAGTGCCAACAAAAAACAGCCCACAGGATTTGCATCACCGTCGACTGCTAATAAAAAAGAGCACTTGAGGAAAATCCCCAGGTGCTCCGTTGCACTTAATTTTGAACATATTCTATACTCTCGTATTATACAAGAGTCAATGTTTTTTTATTAGTACATTTGCGTTTCGCATATATTTCGTTTGACAACGAAATATATGCGAAATTTCAGTTGTTTTATTTCGTTTGGCAACGTATAATATTTATATATTCTTATATGGAGGTGCTATATGGAATATTTATCTTGCTCAGATGCATCAAAATCAATGGGTATTTCTGTTCGAAGAATACAACAGATGTGTAAAAACGGAGAACTTCCCGGTGCAGTCAAGAATGGACGTAAATGGTCAATTCCTTCTAATATCGTATCCGGAGATATTTTCGCGAAAAAGAAACCTCTCCCTATAGGCGTATCCGATTTTAAAGTTGCGACAACAAACTATTATTATGTAGATAAGACTTTAATGATCCGTGACTTTCTTGATAAAAAGCCAATGGTTTCCCTTTTCACACGTCCAAGACGATTCGGAAAAACACTAAATATGGATATGCTTCGAGTCTTCTTTGAAAAGACCCCGGAAGATACTTCAGTTTACTTCAAAGATAAACAAATATGGCAGTGTGGCGATTTCTATACTCAGCATCAGGGACAGTATCCTGTCATATTCCTTACATTTAAGGATGTTAAAAGCATGACCTGGGATGAAACTTTTCAGAAAATACGAAGACTTATCTCTCTTGAATTCATGCGTCATAGTGAACTTGAAACAAGTTCTATCCTAAGTTCTTACGAGAAAGAGCAATATCATCTTCTTGCAGGTGACACAGCCGATGATGTTGATTGTCAGATGGGATTACATCTTTTATCATTGCTGCTTCATAAACACTATGGCGAGAAATGTATTATCATTATTGATGAATACGACACTCCTATTCAGCAGGGGCATAGCTGCAATTTCTATTCTGAGATTGTAAATTTTATGCGCAATTTTTTCTCAGGAGGTCTCAAAGATAATCCGCATCTTGCCTTTGGATTTCTCACTGGAATACTGCGTGTTGCAAAGGAAAGCATCTTCAGCGGCATGAACAATTTAAAAACCTATTCTATTCTTGATGACGGCTACGGTTCATATTTTGGTTTTACTACAGAAGAAATAGAAGATATGCTGCAATACTATGGAAAAGAGAATAACTACGATGAAATCTGTGACTGGTATGATGGATATCGTTTCGGCAATACCGAAATCTTTAATCCCTGGTCCGTGATCAATTATATCTCTGATGACTGCTTTCCAAAAGCATTCTGGCAGTCTACAGGCAGCAATGATATAATCGGTGAGATCATTTTCACAGCCACTCCGGAGATCACGGAAGATCTTTACAAGCTGCTTTGTGGAGAAAAGATCACAACTTATATTGATACAAGTGTGATCTACCCGGAAGTGCAAAATAATCCTTACAGTATATACAGTTTTCTCCTTGTTGCCGGATACCTGAAAGTTGCAAATATTTATCCTCAAAATGATGGTAATTTTATGTGTGATGTTGCAATTCCAAACAAAGAAATTGCATATGTTTATGAAAAAGAAGTTCTCAACCGAACAAATCAGAATAATTTATCCATCTCCATAAGTCAGGCTATTTTCTCTCAGGACACGCAAAAACTACAGGCTTTGCTTGAGGATTTTATGATAAAAAGTATTTCTTCTATTGATGGAGCTAATGAAGGATTTTACCATGGAATGATGCTTGGCCTTTGCGCCATTCTTGGAAATCGCTATAAGATACGCTCTAACCGCGAATCGGGACTGGGACGTTTTGATATAGAATTGATGCCTTTAGCAAAAGAAATACCTGGATTTATCTTTGAATTCAAGCATACTAAAGATGAACATGCAGATCTGACAGCCTTAGCCGACATTGCTTTGCATCAAATTAATGATAAAAAATATGATACCGAACTTCGTAATAATGGAGTGAAATCCGTTATTAAAATCGGCATTGCGTTCAGAGGAAAAAGTGCTGTGGTGAGGAGGGCATAAATCATTGACATACGTAATTATACGTATTATACTTTAAATATAAATAAAAGGGGGATACTAAAGATGCCAATGACATCTAAGGAGATGATTAAACTTCTTAAGAAAAATGGTTTTGCTATAGTCAGTCAAAATGGATCACATGTAAAAATGACTAATCTAGATAGTAATAAAACCGTTATTATTCCTTATCATTCCAAGGATTTAAAAAAAGGAATGGAAACAGCCATTTTAAAACAGGCTGGACTTAAATAATTTTGCTTTTTATTAAGGAGGCTTCATATGAATAAATTATTTTACCCTGCAATTTTCCATACAGCAGAAGAAGGTGGATATTGGATTACTTTTCCAGACTTTCCAGAGTGTATTACACAAGGTGATACTATGCAGGAGGCTTACGAAATGGCTGTAGACGCACTCGGATTGACAATTACAAGTCTCCAGGATGAAAAACAGGAACTTCCTGTTGCATCATCATTAGACGAATTTTCTATTAAACCTGATGATTACTGCGTTATCATAGAATTTGATATGTTAGCTTACAAAAAACGCAATAATTCTAAAGCCGTAAAGAAAACACTTTCTATTCCTGAATGGCTTAATGAAGAGGCAATAGACCTTGGTATCAATTTTTCACAGGTTCTTCAGGAAGCTCTTATGAAAAAAATTGCTTCAATGTAAAATACCCCCTGCCTTAAGCAGGGGGATACCATCATTTTCTAGCTATCTTCGCCATTTACTCCTTCTTCGTTTTAAATGTAATAACCGATACCACCTCAATCGCTCCTAGGATCAGTACAAATCCCATAATATCCTGAAACACAAATCTCGTTTTAAAGCATATCCATGTAAGAATCGCACTTGTAATAGGCTCAACTGTTACAAACAGGCTTGCTTTTACGCTGCCAAGTATTCCAATTCCCATTCCGTATAGTACAAATGGAAAAAGCGATCCTATAATAGCAATAGCCACAGATAATAACATTATGTCTGCTGATACTTTTGGAAAACTATATGTTCCTGTGACAACCGCCAACAATATTGATGATAAAACCGATCCCCATCCAATAACATTGATCAGTCCAAACTCATTATACAATTTTTGCGGATACAGACAATATATCGTAAAACATACAGCCGAACTAAGTCCCCATATAAGCGATTCCTTTGATACCGCCAAAGAATTGAGCTGTCCATGTGTTGCTATAAGGAAAATGCCGCAAAATGCACATACTACAGCTATTGTCTCGTATATTTTTGGCTTATTATGCAGCACAATAGCTGTATATATCAAAATCATTATAATATATGTAAATTGAATAACCGTTCCCGTTGCAGCATTTGAATACTCAATGGCAAGAAAATACGTTAGCTGTACACCAAGGATTCCTGTAAGTGCAAAAAATATAAAAGAGCAGAATTTTCTTCCGCTCCTCCATACTGAAAACAACTTATCATCTCTTTTTATTGCAGAAATCAACAAAAGCAGTACACCTGATACGAATTGCCGTATTATGGATAATTGTATAGAGTCCATATCAGAGTTTTGAAATATGTATTGTCCAAGGATACCGCTTATCCCCCACATAACACCGCTTATCAGCACTAATATAATACCAAATTTTTGTGATTTCATATTAAAACCTCATCATTCTGTTCCGAAAAGATTATTTTTGAGATATTATATACTCTTGTATTATAGAAGTGTCAATGCTTTTTTTTGCAAACACAAAAAAATTGCCCCATTTCTTCTACTAAAAGTGCAGAAATGGAGCAACTAATAGTGCTATATCTGTTTTATTCACCAAATTTTGTTTTTACATAATCCTGAATAACTCTGACACACTTTTCGCGTCCAATCCTATCAGAATTTAGAACCAAATCATAGTTTATAGGATTGGTCCAATCCTTACCAGATGTATAATAACTATAATATTTGGCCCGATATTTGTCCGTGGTATGGATCAGATAATTAGCTCTTTTTTCTGACACATGCATTTTATCCATTATTGATTTAACACATGCCGCCCTTGGAGCCTCGATATAAACGCTTATTACATTACTGTAATTTCGTAAAATATCATCTGCACATTTGCCTACAATAATGCAACTTTCCGAATCTGCAAGTGTTCTGATTATATCAGCCTGAATATTAAAAACATTAACATCAGAAATAAACTCTCTATCTACCGGCTCTACCACACCGCTTACTGGCATTTTTCTTAAAAAATTTGCCAGATGTTTTGCCCTGAGTTTTTCATCTGTTTCAACAAAAACACTTTCATCAATTCCGCTCTGATCAGAAGCCATAGTAAGAATCTGTCTTTCATAACACGGAATCCCAAGTGCCTGTCCAAGCTTAGTCGCTATGTCCTTTCCTCCGCTTCCAAATCCACGTGCTATCGTAATAACGTAGTTTCGCATCTTTTCACCTCTTCCCGCCATCATCTAGCTGCCAGGCTGAATCATTATAAGCTTTCATCCGCCTTTAATACAGCGTTCAACATAACTGAAGCACCTTCAGTACAATGCTCTGGTGAAGAATATTCAGGTTCACAATGTGATAATCCATCCTTTGACTGAACAAATATCATTGTTGTCGGGAGCATATAAGCTGCGAACTGAGCATCGTGTCCTGCCCCTGAATGGATATACTGATGTGATACGCCTAACTCTTCAGCAGATTCCTTTACAAAATCTACTAATTCTTTATTCCAATATACTGTATCTCTGTTCCATGCCTTTACAACCTCACATTTACATCCAGCCCATGTTTTATCAGCGCAGCTTTTTACAATTGCAAGTACTTTGTCAAGCACTTCAGGCTTTTCATGTCGTGCATCAAATGAAAAATCAAAATAATCCGGAACACATGTATGTACACACGGATGGCATACTACCTCGCCTGTCGTGTATACAAGCTCTGGATATCCAAGTTTATCAATTTCTGTATGGAGATATGTAAGTGCTTCTGCTGCTGCCAGGAATGCATCCCTTCTTTTTGGCATAGGAAAGGTTCCTGCATGTGTGGTCTGTCCATAAAATCTTAATCTGTAATTGAACATTCCAAGTACACAATCAACTACTCCAATATCATTACCATTGTCTTCAAGAATTGGTCCCTGCTCAATATGTGTTTCAAAATAACACTCGTATTTTTCCGGAGAAAGGCGATACTTCTTATCTCCTTTAAAACCAGACTTATCCAGTGCCTCGCCAAATGTGCTCTTATTATCAAGAATACTCTTTGAATTCATCATATCCTCATATTTGAACTTGCTTCTAATATCTTCTGGAAGATAGTCATAACATACAATTCCTGAGCACATCATTGCAGGGGGATACAAAGAGCCTTCCTCATTTGTCCATATCATTGCAGTGAGTGGATGCTTGTGTGGAATATTATATTCTGCAACAGTCTCAAGAACCTCCATTGCTGACATAACACCTAAAATTCCATCATAATTACCACCATTTTTTACTGAATCACAATGTGATGCCATTACAATTCTCTTAGCATCTGGATCTGTTCCCGGAAGCGTTGCATACATATTGGCAACATCATCAATCTCTATTGTTGCGCCAATTGCCTCCATTCTCTTACGAAATTCATTTCTCGCCATTATAGCTTCAGGGGAAAGCGAATAACGTGTTATTCCACCATGACCAGCATCTCCAAACTGCGAAAATGTCTTGATCTTATCTGTCATTCTTTCTAAACTACATTTATACATACTATAATACCTGCCTTTCTATGAAAAAGTACAAAAAACTTTGATATCTAATTTGTTAAATTTAAAGCATAAATCATGAATTATTTATTTTTTCAACGCGTGTTCCTGCTGCAATAGATTCTGTAGGACAAACAAGTTTGCATAATTGACAGCCAACACATTTTCTGGCATCCATGATTGGCTTATTGTCAATCATCCTGAGCGCTTGATGTCCCCCGTCAAAACATGAAATATAGCATCTTCCACAACCTATACACGTATTACGGTTGAATTTAGGATACTCGATAGTATGACGATTTACCTCATCAGCAGAAACCACATTTTCCAGAGCTTTGCCAATTATCTGTCTTACAGATGATAGTCCGTTTTCTGACAGATAATCCTCCAAGCCTTCTATCATATCATCTATGATGCGATATCCATATTGCATAATACTTGTGGTAACCTGCACTGTCTCACAGCCCAAAGCAAGAAACTCTGCGGCATCATACCATGTTTCAATGCCTCCCATCCCGCTAAGAGGAATATTTTTCAGCTTCTCATCTTTTGCCAAATCATTTATAAAACGAAGTGCTATTGGTTTTACAGCTTTTCCCGAATAGCCACCTTCCGATGATTTTCCACATACATCTGGTGCAGATGAAAATGTTTTTAAATCAATATTCATTATACTCTTGATCGTATTTATAGCCGCTATGCCGTCTGCACCTGCCTCTACCGCAGCCTCCGCTGGAATTTCCATTTTAGTAATGTTTGGAGTCATCTTTGCAAGTACAGGCAGCTTTGTGCCTTTTTTTGTCGCTGCTGTATATTTTGCAACAAGCTTTGGATCTGTACCTACATCACTTCCAAGCCCTTCTCCAACCATCTGAGGGCATGAAAAATTGCATTCTATGATATCTGCGCCAGCCTCTTCCATTAAAGCTGCCAGCTTCGTCCATTCATCTTCGTTTTGTCCCATAATTGAAGCAATAATGACTTTCGTTGGATAATCCTTCTTTAATCTGCGTAAATACTCTATATTCTCTTCCAGAGTATGATCGCTGATCTGCTCTATATTTTTAAATCCTATAAATGGATTTTCTTCCTTTTCCAATGTTGCGAAACGTGGCGATACTTCATCAGGAGTAAATAGTCCAATTGTTTTGAATGCAACACCTGCCCATCCCATTTCAAATGCTTTTGCCACCATTTCATAATCACTTCCTACAACAGAAGAAGAAAGGAAAAATGGATTCTCACAGTGTACTCCACAAAAATCTACCGATATATCTGGCATTGTTTTCTCTGGTGCTTTTGCTGTAATGCTAGATATGATAGTTGGAATATCAACTCCACGATCTATTTTTGACCGGATGCAGGCACCAACACATGGTGCACTACATCCTTCACATACCATACCATTTATTTTTCTTGCTGCTCCGGTTTCATTCTCAAACCGTACGGAGCGGACAATATCAGCAACTGCAAGCCCTTTGGGACACGCATCACTGCATGGTGATCCCTGACACAACAGGCATCTGCCCGCTTCGCTTTTTCTTTTTATTTTCTCATATGCCATGTGTCATCTCCTCCTACCTATGAGAACGTTTTACATAATCACCCATTCCCGGTGTACCAACATATTCACCGTTATCATACACTAGCTTACCACGAAGATAAGTCTGCACCGGATATCCATGAAGTTTTTTACCTTCCCAGATTGTATGATCGTAGTCAGAATGCATATTATCTACACTAATCGTGAAGTCCTTGTCTTTATCATAAATAACAATGTCTGCATCCTTTCCGATTGCGATAGCTCCCTTGTTGTCACATCCAAAAATTTTAGCAACATTTGTCGAACAAAGTTCTACAACTTTTTCAAACGTTATCTTTCCAGAATTTGCGGCATCAAGCATATATGGGTATAGGTTTTCGACACCTGCGCAGCCATTTGGAATCTTTGTAAAATCATCCTTTCCCCAGTCTTTTTCATAACTTTGAAATGGACAATGATCTGTTGCGACAGTATCTATCATTCCTGACTTGATGGCTGTCCATAGCGCATCCTGGCTTTCCTGTCCTTTCATTGGTGGAGAGCATACAAAATTTCTACCATCTTCACGCTTATATACGTCACATGTGAATTCAAGATACTGTGGACATGTCTCTACAAAAATATCATGTCCCTCGGATTTCGCTTTGATGCAGGCTTCAAGGCCTTCTTTATCAGCCATATGTACAATATATACCGGTGTATCCAGATGTGAAGCCCAGTGAACAACTCTTTTATCTGCTTCTGCCTCAACAAATTCTGGTCTGCTCATATAATGATACCATGCAGATGTCTTACCTTCTTTTAAATACTGTTCTGTTCGTAAATCTATTAAGTCTGGGTTTTCAGCATGAACATTAATCATCGCTCCCAGCTCTTTTGCTCGAATCAACAGTCTTGCAAGCATTCCATCATCTACCATCATGCCCTCTTTTTTGTATACAAGAAAGCATTTGAAACTGGTAATTCCTTCTTTTACAGCCTCTTCCATTTCGTCAAGAATCTCTCCATCATTTAGATCAGTAATACAACAGTGAAATGCATAATCACAACATGCTTCTTTTTCTAACACCTCTTTTTTTGAGCCAACGAGACCTAATATTGTCTCGCCTTTATGCTGAACAGGATAATCAAAAATCGTAGTAACACCACCACATACTGCTGCTCTCGTTCCTGACAGATAGCTGTCCGCTGAAACTGTTCCACCAAAAGGCATAGCCATGTGTGTATGCGCATCAAGTGCACCCGGCAGAACAAGTTTTCCCTTTGCATCTACAACCTTGTCAGCATTAATGTCAAGATCTTTTCCAATTTCTACAATTTTGCCACCATCTACTGCCACATCAGCCTGATAACTTTCTGTAGCCGTAACAACGGTACCACCTTTAATTAGTAATTCCATATCTACCTTCATCTCCTTCTAATAACTATTACTTTTTAAAATTGTCATATTTATATACAAGTGTCATACCTGATCTCTGATAAATCTGTGCTACTTCTACAAGATTCATTCCTCCAGCATCAGCAACAGCCATATTTGTTGGCCATGTAACACCAAAATCAACGGTTCCATTGTTTACTGCAGTTGTCTCTGAAATATCTCCACCACCAGATACAATATTGACTTTCAAACCAACTTCATCATAATAACCCTTTGCATCTGCAACATAATATCCCATAAACTGTGCCTGTGGTAACCACTTTAACTGAATTGATACTTCTGATTTTTCCGGAGTGAATTTTCCATCTGATGCTTCTGCTGCTTCATAAAAACTTGTATCACGTATGTCATCCAATGTCAGATTATCAAACTTATCCTGTGCGGAAGAATCATCAAGTGTTACATATTTCTTTGCGATATCAAGAGTCTGCTGCATTGCTTCATCATTGATCTTTCCTATTTCTGTTACAGAATTACCATCCATATCTGTTTTTACAAGTTTTGCGACCTCATCGGCCATATATTTCTGATGATCCTGAGATACTGATGATCCGGCATCATACACAATCTGCGCTGCTTCCTCCGGATTCTCTACTGCATATTCCCATCCTTTAATTGACGCGTATAAAAATGCTTTAACTGTTTCCGGATTTTCTTCTGCAAAATCCTTGGTACAGAAAATCATATCCTCGAGCATTGCTACTCCCTCATCATTCATGTCAATATATCCAACAGAATCACCGTAATCATATGCTCCATCATAGCTGTTTTTAACAAGTCCTAATTCGTTATAAGTCATAGCTGATGCCAATGTACTTGAATCATCATCAAATGCATCCATTGTAAAATCTTCACTAAGATAATCTGTCGACAATCCATATTTTGCAAGAAGTGCCTGAATTTCATACTGATTTCCAATGCCCCAGTTACTTACTTTACCTTCACTGGCTGCCTTTTTTATAATTTCTTCATTGCTCATAACATCCGAAGTGTCAACTGCACCTGTACTTTGTGTTCCCGAGCCTGAACTTGATGAATTCTTATCATCTGAGCCACATCCAGCCATCATGGATACCATCATTACAGAAATAAGTGTTGCACTCATAAACTTCATTCTTCTCTTCATACTTGTTTCCTCCTTATAATGAGACTTAATAATTTCATAACTGTTCAGTACCTTCACAATTGCAAGCCGCAAGCTCATTAAAATCAGCTACGCTGATGGGCGCTTGCTCCTACGTAATATTAGTTCTCTGTACTGAATAGTTACATAATTTCTATATTCACTCCACATCCAAAATTAATGATATTTACGGAGAAATATACTTTGTATAATCATCAGAAGCACATACGATATAATGCCCATCATACATGCAGTGGCAATATATGCCCACGCTGTTGGATACTGTGCCAGTACTATATTTTCTCTTATCTGTCTTCCAACACCGATAATATATTCTGCAAAATACTCACTTACAATGGCTGTCATAATACTTGCCGGTACCGATACCTTAAGTGCCACAAAAATGTATGGCACTGAATTTGGTAGCTGTAATTTAACCAATATGGTTCTCTTTTTTGCTGCATATGTTGCCATCAGATCCTTTGCAAATGGTTTTAGCTCAGTAAGACCTCTATAAGCATTTAGACTCATATTTGCGGCTGCAATAAGCATCACAACTAATATCTTGGCCACCATACTTCTAGTACTGGCATCAGTTGAAACATCCTTTGTCCAGTTATTCATTACTGGCGCCAAGGCAACTACCGGAATAGAAGCAAATGCTCCAACTACACTTAAACCACCTTTTCCAGCTCTCGGAAATATCGCAGCCAAAATAGCCACTGCATATCCTAATAAACTTCCCAAAAATAATCCAATAATTGCAACTATCATTGTCGCAACTATATTTACCTTAATCTTTCCAAAATTTTCAACAAATATCTTTCCTATTCGAGTAATTAGTGGAAGGGTAAATGTATCTGTTCTAAACCAATGATGTAACACCTGAGTCTGCCATAATGCAACAATGACTATCCCAAGAAGAACCGGCAGAATTATAGTAAGTGCAGCCTGCACCCGTGAACTTTCTTTCATACGTCTATATAAACTTTTAGGTCTCTTTCTTTTCTGTGCCATTCTACTTCACCCCTTCCTTCGCTTCTTTTTTAGCCCTTCGCAATCCTCTCTTCTCTGGTGAAATTAAATTTTCAAGCCATCCCATCAGGCATCCACTGAATATTCCAATAAATGCACTAAAAAATACTATTAACCAAAAGACATTTATTGACATCGCATGTTTCAACGACTGTGAAAGCATACATCCAAGACCGCCATCTCCTTGCAATGTATCAACAAGAATAGATGCTGTAATTGCCATAGGTGCTGCGATTTTTGTTCCTGTGAAAAAATATGGAATTGCAGTCGGGATTAGCACTTTAATATAAATCGTTGGCTTTTTTGCTGCGTATGTATACATAAGATCATATTTTTCCTGAGGAACAGATTTAAATCCGGCTAATGTATTTGTTGCAACCGGATAAAAACTCAATATAGCTGCAATGATTACACGGCTCTTGTTTATATCACCTGTGATAGATAATATGATCGGTGCAAGCCCTAACACAGGTATCAGTTGAATAAGCATCAAATACGGAAAAAACATTTTTTCTATTAACCCAGACAATTTCATAAACAATGCTAATACAAACCCAGATACTGTTCCTAACAGAAAACCGAGTAATGCTCGTAATATTGTTGCTCTTGCACTTGTCAGTACAACCATTGTCGCTGACATTCCTGCCGATACCTGTCTGGTGGAAAATGCCGCTTCAATAATCTGATATAGGTGAGGAAGAATGTTCTCCGGAGTACGCTTAGTAGATGCCACTACCATTGCACCTATCTCCCAGGCAATAATAATGATTAAAATCCATAACGCGGTTGAAATCCATTTTTTGTCGAAAAGTCTATCTATTTTTTTCTTCATTAAACGCTGCCTCCTTCAAAGCTATTGCGTACTTTCAATACTAGCTCATTAAAGTGTGCCGTTTCTTTCATTTCCATTGTTCGAGGCCTTGGAAGATCGACATCTACTATTGCTGATAATCTTCCAGGATGAGGAGACAATACACAAATTCTATCTGACAAAAATACTGCTTCCTGAATATTATGTGTTACGAACACTATTGTTTTGTTTGTCTGTCTCCAAATCCGAAGCAAATCCTCATATAGTTTTTCCTTCGTAAATTCATCAAGTGCTGAAAACGGTTCATCCATCAGCAGCATTTCAGGTCGAATAGCAAATGCTCTAGCTATATTTACACGTTGCTGCATTCCACCTGATAATTGTTTTGGAAAATGATTCGCAAAATCCTTTAAGCCAACCATCTCCAACATATCATCTGCACGCTTTGATCTCTCTTCTTTTGATTGATACATTATTTCTAATGGAAGCTCTACGTTTTTCTTCACAGTCCGCCAGTCAAATAATACCGGCTGCTGAAATACAAAACCAAGTTTTTGCTGTAAACGTAATTCTTTTGGTGTTTGTCCATCTATTTTAATGCTTCCATCAGTTGGTTCCTGTAAATCTGCAATACTTCTAAGCAATGTTGTCTTACCGCAGCCAGAAGGTCCAAGCAACGAAATGAACTCTCCCTTGTATATGTCAAGATTGACTCCGGTAAGTGCTTTTACATCTTTTCCTGAATTATCTTTAAATGTTACATCCAGATTTTTTACCTGTATCTCAACTTCTCTTTTCTGTAAATCACTCATCTCGTTTCCTCCAGTCTGAAAAATAAAAGAACACGGCAAAAGCGTCTATTTATGGCGCCTTTGCCGTGTTCTTTGTTTTTGTTATGTTGCATAGTATAGATATATTCAATTTTGTTTTCAATACACCACAGCACAAATTAATTTGTGCTGTGGCACATATTACATCTAAATTTTAACTTATCTAATATGAATACACTTTTTTGTATATTTCAATACAATCCTCTTTTGTCACAGTCTTTCTGGTATTTCCTGGACTTCCAGATGCAATAGCATCCTCTGCCATTTTTTCTATAGCCGACATGAATTCTTCTTCCTTAATACCATATTCGCGTAATGTCGGAATTTCACATATCTTACAGACTTTTTCTATCTCATCCAGCAATTTTTCTGCTGCAAGCTGATCTGAGTCTTCCTCAGAAGCTGCACCAATAGCTCTTCCAAGATCTGCAAAACGATCATACGCCCCATCCAGTGCAAAACCAAGACATTCCTTTAATAACATTGCATTGCTCATACCATGTGGAACATGGAACAGAGCACCGATTGGTCTGCTCATGCCATGTACTATCGTTACACTTGAATTGTTAATGCAAACACCAGCTTCATATGCAGCTATCGACATCTCATTTCGTGCTTTTGCATCATATCCATTTTTGTATGCAACAGGTAAGTATTTCATGATTCTTCTTACTGCCGATATCGCATAGACATCTGTGAGAGAAAACGCTTTCTTTGATGTGTATGCTTCAACTGCGTGTGTTAATGCATCTAATCCGGTTGCAGAAGTAACACTTTTTGGCATATCCACTGTAAAGCTTGGATCTATAATTGCCAGATCAGGAACTAGACAATCTCCCTTCAGGAGCATTTTGATATCTTTGTCCAAATCTGTAATTATAGTAAATTTTGTTGCTTCTGATCCAGTTCCCGAAGTTGTTGGAATAGCTACTATTCCTGGCACACTGCCTGTAATCTCTTTTCCATTATAATCTGAAATTTTCCCTTCATTTACAGACATAGCAGCAATCGCCTTTGCTGAATCAAGTGGGCTTCCTCCACCGATTCCAATAACAAACTGACAATTGTTCTTTCTGTATTGTTCCAAACCTTCTTCAATCATTTTATCCGTAGGTTCTCCTGTAATTCCATCAAAAACGTAATAAGCAATTTCTGCTGATTCCAATGTCCTTTTTAACCGCTCCATCATAGGAGACTTACCCACATGTTTTCCTGTTACAATGAAGGCTCTGCTTCCATACATCTTTAGATACTGTATCGAAGAAGAAAGCGCATCTTTTCCAACAAGTACATGTGATGGAATTGCAAAGTGCGGCATAACATCACTTCCCTTCTCTTCTGTCTTTTAAATATACTCTTTATCCACGATACCCAGTACCTCATCCAGTTTCTCAAGTTCCTCAAGTAACTGTTCCTCTGTAATGATGAGTGGAGGGCATACAAAGATCATATTCTCATGTGAGTATGTCATGAACTTTCTCTCTTTGAGCATTCCGATAATTTTTGGCATAACTCCGTCTGGATCATAACCATATGAAACCATTGGTTCTTTTGTTTCCTTATCCTTTACAAGCTCCACGCATGAGAAAAGACCGATATGACGTACATCTCCGACACAGGCATGAGCCTCTTTTAAAGCATCAAGCTTATCAGCCAGAACCTTGCCAACTTTATTTACATTCTCAAGAATATTTGCTTTGCTGTAATAGTTTACACATGCAACACCGGCTGCACATGCAAGTGGATGTCCACTATATGTAAGTCCACAGGAAAGAACGTGATCATCAAAATATGCTGCGATCTTACTGCTTACAGCAACACCGCCAAGCTGTACATAACCACATGTAACACCTTTTGCAAACGTAACTAAATCAGGTTTTACATCGAAGTTTTCAAAGGCGAACATCTTTCCTGTTCTTCCCCAGCCTGCCATTACCTCATCACAGATCATGACAATTCCGAATTCATCACAGATCTTACGTACTCCCGGTAAATATCCCTTAGGCGGAATGATAACTCCGTTTGATCCTGTGATGGTCTCCATTACGATAGCTGCTACCTGATCCGGTCCCTCATAAATGATCTGCTCACGAAGTTTTGCAAGGTAATATTTTGTTGCCTCTTCTTCTGACTCAAACTTGATAGGCTCACGATAAATATATGGATCAAAGAATTTTACAAATCCCGGAATACCTGGCTCAAGAGGATATCTTCTAGGCTCACCTGTCAGGTTTCCTGCTCCGAAAGATGAACCATGATAGCTTCTGTAACGGCTAAATACTTTCTTTCTTCCAGTATACATTCTCGCTATCTTGATCGCATTTTCGTTTGCATCAGCTCCTGCGTTTGTAAAGAAAACCTTTCCAAATGTATCAGGAAGTAGATCAACGATCATCTTTGCAAGTGTTACTCTTGATTCGGCTGCATATGAAGGTCCTACAAAACAATATTTGTCAACCTGCTCTTTTATGGCATCTCCGATGTCTTTATTTCCAAATCCTACATTTAAATTTACAAGCTGTGAAGACATATCTGTATATCTGTTTCCATCATAATCGTAAAAATAAATTCCCTCAGCTTTTTCTACCGGAATAGGATCTAATGCTGCCTGTTTGCTCCATGACTGAAGTACATATTTCTTTGCATTATCTTTTATTTCCTGTGGTGTCATAATAATTACCTGCCTTTCTATTTTTTCCGTTTTGATTTGCTTTGTTATTGCCTATTATAATCAGCCAAAGACGTAAAACAATGAGCCATAACACAAAATAATTTGTGCTCTGGCACAATTCAAACCAATTTCTTTTTTTCTGATTTATGATATAATGAGCGTAGCGAATTATATCATGCGCGAATGCGCGTTATAAAAATATTTTAAGACAATGAAGTCCATTATCTGGGTTCATTGTCTTTTTTATTAGATAACAGGAGGTAAATTATGGCAGTAGAATTACATCGTCTAATTGAAAAGGTTTCAAATATGGACGTAAATCTGATTGCTGGTAAGGGCGGTTTGAACAACCTTGTTACATGGGTACACATGGTGGAAACAGCAGAAGCATCAAACTTTCTAGATGGTGGCGAAATTGCATTTACAACAGGGCTCGGACTAGGGAATCAGATAGATCTGCTAGATTTGATTAAACTTATGCAGGAAAAAGAAGTGTCCGGTCTAATGGTTAACACAGGTCCATTCATTGAAAAGATACCACAAAACGCAGTTGACTACTGTAATGAACATAATTTTCCACTCTTTGTAATCCCCTGGAAGATCCATCTCGCTGAGGTTATGCGTATATTCTGTTTTGCGATTACAAAAGATGAACAGCGAATCCTTGAAACTGCCGCTGCATTTAAGAATGCCATATTTTTCCCAAATCAAGCGGAATTATATTTAGTTCCTTTATCTCAGCGGGGATTTTGTACCGAATGGAAATATTCTGTATGTATGATGAGTCTGTCCAGCGACTCTACGGACTATGAGGAACGCCTTGAGAAATTCGCCAGCTGTCTCGACACTTATGCTCAGCACAAGTATAAGAATTTTGCTATATTTTCACATGATTCAGAAATCCTGATTGTGATCGGGAATTATACAGAAGAACAGACTCACGATTTCGTTCAGGATATTTATTTACATGCGACGCAGATCATATCTAAAGGTGAATCTCTGACAGTCGGTTGTGGAAAACTAACCCAGAGTATACGATGCTTGTGGAAAAGTTACAATCAGGCAAGATCCATTCAACGCTTGCAAAACAACTCAAAGCTAGACAATCCTGTTATTTTTTATTCAGATATGGGAATATATAAACTTTTAATGGGTATTGAAGATCACGAAATATTAGAAGAATACTATGAAAAAACCATATTACCGCTTATAGAATATGATATTAAAAATGATTCTGATCTTGCGATCGTGCTACGCTCTTATTTAAAACATAACGGAAGTGTGAAAGAAACTTCTGATGAATTGTTTGTACATAGAAACACTATAAATTATAAGCTTTCTAAGGTTTCAGAAATTCTCGGACTTGATCTGTCGCTACTAAATTCACGGCTAATTTTAAGTCTTGGATTTATGCTTGAAGACATGATCAAGATTCGCTAGCGAATCTTGCTGCGAACCACTGGTCTGCGGCAGCTGACACACCACAATTTCCGACCGAAACTTATTTGTTCCCCTCCCTGTAGCGGAAGGAGTCATCTATTATTGAAACATACAATCCCCCTGCCTTAAGCAGGGGGATCACATTCCCATCATCTTATATTCGTATAGTCCAAGAAGAAACACACACAGCTTGCCTTTCTGACCCCATCATTTCTGTATATGTGAGGCTGATCTGTCTCGAACTTATAGACCTGTCCCTTTTTGATCTGCTGCACATGATCGTAACAATCCACTGTCAGCGTGCCATCTATGACGGATATGTACTCTCGGGTTTTCTCTCCATGACTTCCACTTGTATAGACCCCACCGGGTTCCACATCGATACGATATACCTCAACCGACTGCGAATCCTCAAATGGGAAGCAGGTCCACACCCTATACTGTGCTTCGATCTCCTTTGTCGGCACAAGTGACTCTGGTGTGACAATACAATAATCCTGTCTTGGTGGATCTATGAGTGTCTGAAACTCTATTCTAAGACCACTTGTTATCTTTCCGAGTACACCGAGCGATGGATTTGCTGTACCTTTTTCTATCTGTGCAAGCATACTCTTACTGACACCGGTCTGCTCTGCGACCTGATCAAGACTCATGCCTTTTGACTGGCGTATCCGCTTTAAATTTTCAGATACATTATGTGACAGATAATCCATACTCACATCTCCGATACTCAATTATTTTGTTTTTTTACAATGCCTTGCGATACAGCATTTCAATATCGCTCTGGCGAGATGATCTCGGATTAACTGCAATATTTCCGCTCTTCATTGCATCTACAGCCATAGCCTCTATCTTGCTCTCGATCTCTTCCTTTGTCACTTTGCCTGTCTTGCTGGCATTGTTTATGGCAATTGTAAGATTTTCAGGAATTCCAATGTCATCGCAAAGCTCTCTTATTGCATCTACGAGCATCATAGGCTCAAACTCATCCTCATATGCAGGAATCTGGCTGATATCATTGTATATAGTCAGATATTTGCCATGGTCGGCAAGTGCATTGTACTCGGCTATAACCGGAAGTAATACTGCATTTGCTACTCCATGAGGCACATCGAAAAATGCGCTTACAGGATGGCTCATTGCATGCACATTTCCAAGTCGTGCGAATGAGAATGCAATTCCCGCAAAGAGTGAACCTACCATCATAGCCTCTGCTGCCTCGATATCGGCTCTGTTTGCAACAAATCTGCGTATATTTTTACCGATAAGAGCCATTGCTTTTTCTGACATGGCATCTGAGAATGGTGAAGCTGCCGTTGAAATATAAGCTTCCTCCGCATGAATAAATGCATCTATTCCGCAGGCTGCTGCCACGCTCGCAGGAGCTGTTGTGATGAGTTCTGCATCAAGTATAGCATATTTAGGAAGTATCTCATAGCTGAACACTGTAAGTTTGTAATCCCTGCTATGATCTGTAATTACTGAAAATGCGGTTACCTCTGATCCTGTACCGGCTGTTGTAGGGATTGCAATAAGAGGAATTATTGGTCCAGGAACCTTGTGAGCTCCCTCATAATCTGTAATACTTCCACCGTATTTTGCTACAACACCTACTGCCTTTGCCACATCCATCGGTGAGCCGCCACCAAATGCTACGATAAAATCAGCACCTGATGCTTTAAATTTTTCTGTAGCTTTTTCTACCGTAGTTACAGAAGGATTTGCCTCTATATCTGTAAATGTATCCACTTCTATATCTACAGAGGTTAAATAATCTGCTGCCTTTTTAACAAGTCCCATCTTCTCCAGATGTGGTCCTGAAATAATAAGTGCGTGTGAACCGCCCAGCTTTTTAGCTATCTCAGGCAGCTTTGTGAGGCTGCCCTTTCCTACTGTAATATCCTGTGGAACTGAAAAATTGAATGTTTCCATCTTTTCATGCCGTCCTTTCTATTCTTAACATGCTTTCTTTGCAAGTACACGATCTATTGCTGCGTCAATTACCTTATCAATCTCGACATCATCTGCCTCAGGCATAAGTGTTGCTGCATCCTCATCAGAGATAAGCTCAACAAGAATACCGAATGACTCTTTGTATTTCTTCTTACAAAATACGTAGAATACAACACCGAGTGCACACCATGCAATTACTATGCCCCACTCCTGAGTAATAAGTGTTCCACCGCTTCCCGGA
Organism: Acutalibacteraceae bacterium; assembly: GCA_963586665.1. GTDB lineage: Bacteria > Bacillota > Clostridia > Lachnospirales > Lachnospiraceae > Roseburia. The sequence continues at coordinate 49,928 of CAVABC010000002.1, read as the reverse complement.
ATGCAGTACATAGCTACCATAAATCCTGACATGACTACCGCCATTGTTCCAAAGAATTTGTATGCAGGAACCTTGTATGGTCTTGGCATATCAGGCTCTTTTTTTCTTAAGATCATAAATGAAAGTGCAACCATACAATATGCAAGACAACATCCGAAGTTTCCGGCATCGCTGATCCATACAAGCATCTTTCTTCCTGCAAATGGTGCAAGCATTGTGAGCGCACCGATCAGTATAAGTGCGTTGATTGGTGTTTTGTATTTCGGATGTAATTTTGCGAAAAACTTTGGAATCATATATGATTCTGCCATAGAGTACATTGCACGGGAACCTCCAAGAAGGAATGAGTTCCATGATGTAACGATTCCACACATACCACCAACGATAATAACTTTTGCCATTATTTTTGTGTTAAATGCTGCTGCCATGGCATCTGCTGTTACAAGTCCTGTCGCACTCTCCGAAGCTACTATAGACTGTGGATCCATTACAAGACCTACTGCCACAATAACAAGTGCGTAGAATATTACAGCCATAACAACTGATAAAATAAGAATCTTTCCAATTTTTTTAGCTGGGACGTTGATTTCCTCTGCTGCCTGAGGGATTACATCAAATCCAATAAAATAGAATGGTGATAATGCTGCAACACCGATGATTGATTTGATATTTAATCCTGTATTTGTTGCACTTGCAAAAACCTGTCCATCGAGATTGTCTACTGTACCATTTATAACAGATGCAATGATAAGCAATATTCCAGCACCGCCGATAATACATGTAAGCACTGTCTGCAATATAGCCGCTGTTTTTGCACCTATTATGTTTATTATCATGATCAGGAACGCTACTACAATTGCAACAGCCAGCCATGATGCATATACATCAAATCCAGCTATCGTATACAGATATCCTTTCAAAAAACCTGGCCACAGATATGTGATAATTGTTGGGAAAGCACATGCCTCAAAACACGCAACACTGACATATCCTAAGACGATCATCCACGTACATATAAATGAACCGGTGGCTCCCATGGCACGATAACTAAATACATGTTCTCCACCACACTGTGGCATTGCCGCTGTAAGCTCAGCATAAGTCAGTCCAACGAAGAATATCATAATTCCTCCGAGCACGAATCCGATCGCAGCTCCGATTACTCCACCCTTCTGTATCCATCCACCGCTTGAGACTACCCAGCCCCAACCGATCATAGCTCCAAATGCAATTACTAAAATGTCCCAGGAATTCAGGACTTTGTCAAATTCTGATTTTTTCTGTTCCATAGTTATTTACCTCCTTACATATCTGCTACTTTTTTGGCAAGTGCCTCGATAAGCTCTGCTGTTCCATCAACACCTAAGAGGCTGCTGTCTATCAGTACATCTCTGTTATGGCGGTCACCACGGTTGCTTCCTGTCAGAGCCATATGTCTCTTGTGATATCGTTTATCTTTTTCTTTGATAAATAATTTTGCATCCTCTTCTGTCATATTATGACTTTCCATAACATTTTTGATTCTTACTTCGTCTGGTGAATATATGAAAATACGTAAGATAGGTTTGTGTTCCTTTAATATATAATCTGCTGAACGACCGATGATCACACACGATTCACGGTCAGATAATTTTCTGATAATTGTTTTCTGGACGTGGATAGCACGCTCCGTAAGATCTGCATATTTTGAAAATGAGCCCCTGACATCACCTTCTGCACCTTTTCCTGCAATTGTGATACCTTCCTCTACTTTCTCCATAATATCATTTGGTATTCCAACTTCTTTAATGATTTCATCTACGGTATTGCGGTCATAAAATTTGATTCCCAGATCTTCAGCAACTTTTCTGCCGATCTGATTTCCTTTTGCGCCGTATTCGCATCCTATTGTAATAACAAGATGTGCCATATAATTTCCCCTTCCTTTTCTATTTTGATTTGATCAAATACCGCTACATACAGCTCAAATTCGCCACTTCGTGGCTTCTCCGTAGCTTACGCTACTACAATTTTTGCTATATGTTACGGTGTCCAATGTTCACATGCGTCCTTGCATGCAAGCATGCAGATACGCATGTTCCATTGTACTCCTTTGATCACTAAAAAAGAGCGCACGAATTATATTCGTGACGCCCTTGTCTTCATAATCTTATGATTGATCGTATGATCTATCCGTATTAACTATTAGAGTGATTTAAGTGTATCCTCTAAGATCTCAAATGCCTTGTCACACTCTTCCTCACTTACGATAAGTGGTGGAACCATGCGGATGATATGTGCTCCGATTGCTGTGATAAGCATCTTTCTGTCAAACGCACCATGTTTAACATCTACACCTGAGATTGTATCATCAAACTCAACACCTACGAGAAGTCCCTGATGTCTTACTTCTTTAACATGAGGAAGTTTCTCAAGCTTAGCAGCAAAATAATCTCCGACTTTCTTTGCATTTCCAGCAAGGTCTCTGTCGAGAAGCTCGTTTACCTCTGCAAGTGCTGCTGCACAACATACTGGATGTCCACCAAATGTTGTTCCATGTGAACCTGCTGAGAATGCTTTTGAAACCTCTTCAGTTGCACAGATTGCTCCGATTGGCATTCCACCACCAAGTCCTTTTGCCATTGATACGATATCTGGTTTGATTCCATAGTTCATGTAGCTCATAACAGAACCTGTTCTGCCCCATCCTGTCTGAACCTCATCTATAAGGAGAAGCATACCCTTCTCATCACAGAACTCACGGAGTCCTTTCATGAACTCAGGTGTTGCAGGATGTACACCACCCTCGCCCTGTACTGGCTCGATCATAATAGCGATTGTGTTCTCTGTACATGCATCCTTAAAAGCTTTAAGATCATTGAATGGAGCATATGAGAAGCCATATGTCATTGGTCCGAAACCTACCTGGCATCCATTTCCCGGCTGACCAGTTGCTGACATAGCACCGAATGTTCTTCCATGGAAACCATCCTTTGCAGTTACAATGTGATATCTGTTTGGGCCATATTTTTCGATACCATATTTACGAGCCATTTTGATCATTGCCTCGTTTGCCTCTGTTCCTGAGTTCTGGTAGAAGATCTTATCCATTCCAAGTGTTTCACATACTTTCTCAGCAAGCAGTGCCTGTGGAATTGTGTATGGATAGTTGAATGTATGCATGATATCATCAACCTGATCCTTAACAGCGGCAACAACTTTAGGATTTCGGCTTCCTGCATTGTTTACTGCGATACCTGCATAAAAATCAAGGTAAGGTGTTCCGTTCTCATCATATAAGTACATACCCTCTGCTGTCTCTGCGATGAAATCGAAACGCTCATATGTCTCGATCATATACTTCTTTACTTTGTCTTTGATGTCCTGTGCTGTTAATCCTGTGTCTTTTAATCTCATAATATATAGCCTCCTTAAATCAAACAAATATAAAAATAAATATAAAAAAGAGCAAAGTGCTTCACCGGTAAGCTTCTTTGCTCTAAAATTTCGTTTAATATTTTGTACAGTTATATATTAATCCGTTCAATATAATATGTCAATAGTAAATTATTTTATTTTTATTTTTAATGTAAAACGCTGTATTTTCAAGGGTTTGTATCTGTAACCGCATTGATGTGGTGCAAAATACGCGTCTGTATTGTACAATATATTGCACTATTATTACATTCACTATATTGTACACATGTATGTATATATTCACTATTGCTATACAGAATAGTTATCGTAATACTTCATCAGACGATTTTTTACATCATCTCCGGTAAATGCCACATCAGCAGCATTCCTCATCATGGCTACAATCTCTTCATCAGCAATACCGTAATTTTCCTGTATAAAGGCAAGCTCTTCTGTCAGATCTGTGTTGCTTACAGTCCTGTTGTCGGTATTTATCGTAACCTTAAGCCCTGCATCAAGAAATTCCCTGATAGGATACTCACTCATGTTTGCAACCGCCTTGGTCTGCATATTGCTGATAGGACACATTTCAATGCCTGTACCATTTGCCAAAGCCATCTTTATAAGATCCTGATTTCCTCTCATTGCTATTCCATGACCAACTCTTGCTGCTCCAACCTCTATCGCATCTGCGATATTCTGGGCATTGCCACACTCCCCTGCATGAAGTGTATAAGGCATTCCGAGTCTTTTTACCTCAGCAAATAGGTTCATAAACTCACTCATAGGGTAGGATGCTTCCGCGCCTGCCAGATCTGCTGCACACACTCCCTGTCCCAGATATTCTCTAGCCGTGCGGATCATATGCATATTTTCTTCTTCGCTATGATGTCTCATCGCGCATGTTATGAGGCCAAATTCCAGCCCAAAATCTTTTCTTCCACGCTCCAGCCCTCTTAAAACAGCCTCGATTATCCTGTCACATTTAAGAGATTCATTTTCAGAAGAAAGCGGTGCAAATCTGATCTCCGCATAGCGGACATTTTCACTGCTCATACTGCAAAGCACATCATATCCGGCTCCTTCAAGCCCCTCTTCATCTGCAATACACTGTAGTGGAAGGTCAAATTTTTTCAGATACTCCGCAAGGCTCGTGCAGTCATCTGATACGCTGAGTTCTTCCTGTTTTACAGTTCTTTTGAGGCTTTTTTCTATAAACTCGCGGCTCAGTGAGCCGTCCAGGTGGCAGTGTAATTCTATTTTCGGTAATGCAATTAATTGTTCTTTTGTCATGTTATTCTCTCCATATTCCATTATATACAAAATATGCTCTTACGCACATATCTGTACTGAATAATTTCTATGTATACCTTTTGATTCTTTAATCATTTTATAACATCTTCATCTTCGCTTCAATGACCTTTGTCTCTCCCTTAATTTTTATATAAGTAAAAACAACGATTGACTTTCTTTGTCATCCTGCTATATTGGTTTTATAAGCCTATTTTTACAACTTTTCGGGAGATTATTTATGTTAGATAAAAGAGATTTCTTAAAGCATGCCTCAAAACTGGCGTTTCCCATTATGATACAAAATTTAATCAGCACACTTGTAAATATGGCTGACACTGTCATGCTTGGATATGTGAGTCAGACAGCCATGTCTGCATCATCACTTGCAAACCAATATACGGTTGTGCTGTTCTGCCTGTACTATGGGCTTTCCATCGGCACATCTGTTCTTTGTGCGCAATACTATGGCAAGGGTGATACGAAAACAGTTGAGAAAATACTCGGACTTGCAGAGCGTATGTCTGTAATGGTATCAATTGTTTTCTTCGCTGTATCATTCTCATTTCCATCTATGATCATGAAAATATTCACGAACAGTCCTGATACAATTGCAGCCGGAAGCGAGTATCTACGTGTTGTATCATTTTCATTCATGTTCATGGGATTTTCACAAGTTTTCATGAGTGCGCTCCGCAGTGTGGGAAAAATTGCTCTGCCTACTGCGGTATACATAGTCTCATTATGCGTAAATGTGCTGTGCAATGCCTCTTTTATTTTTGGACTATTTGGTCTTCCAAAGCTTGGTGTGACAGGTGTGGCTCTTGGAACTGTAATCGCACGTATCGTTGAAGTCCTGATATGCCTGGGCTACTCTGCTTTTAGCAAAGATATCAGATTCCGTTTCAGATATATGTTTGCAAAAGCTGGTGTGCTGTTTAATGATTTTCTAAAAATAGCAGCTCCATCTGTGATAAACGATGTTGCATGGAGCCTTGCAAGCTCTGCTTTTGCTTCTATTCTCGGACATATAGGTGATGACATGGTTGCCGCCAATGCTGTTGCCATAATGGTTGTAAATATCGGTGCGATCGCTTGTCGCGGATTTTCAAATGCCACAACGATAATAATCAGTCAGGAACTCGGTCAGAGTCATATTGAAAATGCAAAAGAATACGGCAGACGAATGCTTCGTATCACAATAATCGTTGCTCTTATAGGAAGTGCCATAATCATTGCAATACGACCGTTTATGATAAGTTTTTACAGTGATAAACTCAGTGCTACTGCACTTTCATATCTCGGAAGCATAATGCTTATGACCACCTGGCGTCTGCTTGGTGAGGGTATCAATACATGTCTCATCTGTGGATGTTTCCGCGGTGGCGGTGATGCAAAATTCGGCATGATCACGGATACTCTGTGCATGTGGGTTATCGCCGTGCCTCTTACCTGGATCGCTGCATATATTATAAAGCTTCCTCCTATCTGGGTATATTTTGTAATGACACTGGACGAATTTGAGAAAATGCCGGTAGTTTTCCATCATTACAAAAAAGGAAACTGGACTAAAAATATTACCAGAGAATTTGAATAAGGCATAAAAAAAGCGCTACTACATAGTTTTCTATGTAATAACGCTTTTTATTTTCAGGATATGAGCTCTCTCATAAGCTCATGAACCGTAGTTATGCGGTCGATGCGTCCGACATTCGCACCACAGAATATCAGACCGTTTTCCAGATCACCCTTTACCGCAGCGATAAGAGCTTTTGTGATGCAATAAGGCACTTTTGCAGGATTGCACTTTTCAAGGCAGTTATAACACTTTGAAATAGGTTTCTTTGCCTTCTCAAGTCCTTTGATAAACTCATTTCTTATCGCGCGTCCCGGCATTCCGACCGGACTCTGTATGATTTTTACATCCGATGAAGAGGCATCAATATAGGCTTTTTTGTATGCGTCAGACGCATCACACTCCTCTGTTGCCACAAATCGGCTTGCAATCTGGACTCCGTCTGCGCCAAGCCCCATCATATGCTCTATATCGCCATGGTCGAACACGCCACCAGCCACGATCACAGGGATGTGTCTGTGATATTTTTCCTCATAAGTCTTTGTGCAGTCAATTATATCTTTTATCTCCGCATCATAATCAAAATGTTCCATATCACACAACTGCTCGTTTGAAAATCCAAGATGCCCTCCAGCTTTTGGACCTTCAATCACGATAAAATCTGCTGTCCTGTCATATTTTCTTGACCACATCTTGAGTATCAGATTTGCAGCCCTTTTTGAAGAAACTATCGGGGCAATCTTCGTATGTACTTTCTCGCTCACCAGTGCCGGCAGATCCATAGGAAGTCCCGCACCACTTATTATCACATCAGCGCCAGCTTCAACTGCAGCCTTCACATGATCCCTGTAATGTTTGAGCGCCACCATAATATTTACCCCCACTAAGCCGTTACCGCATGCCAGTTCCTTCGCTTTTTTTATATGTCTGCGGATAGCTGTAAGGTTGGCTTCTGCCTGATCCTGTTCAAAATTCTTTTCTTCAAATCCGATCTGAGCTGTAGAGATCACACCGACTCCGCCCTCTTTTGCGACAGCTCCCGCCAGTCTGCTGAGGCTCACTCCGACTCCCATTCCGCCCTGTATAATAGGGAGCTTTGCAACCATATCTCCAATTCTAAGTTCTTTAAGCATAATTATTCCTCCACAATTTCATATATGTTTGCTTTTCTAATTATTTGATTATCAAACATATATAGAATAATTCTTTGTGGTAATTATGTCAAGATTAAATTATATTGTTTTCTATGAGATGTAGTTTTTATTACTATATACTTCTATACAACCATTTTTGGAGCATTCCAAAGATTAAGCTTTGTTCCAATTCCTTTTTCCAAAGCATTCCTGTATACCATGCTGCCCCATGCCACATCTTCTGTCGGCATACCGCCTACAGAATAAATGACAATCTCATCCTCTTTTCTATGTACAGGTATATTTCCAAGTAAAACATCTCCAAGATCATCAATCTGCTCCGGTTTCATCTTACCCTCTGCAATTAAATCTTCTACACGTACTGCCGGAATTGGAATAGTATTATATGCGTTAGGTTTCATTTCTTCTTCCCATGCCTCATATAGCATTATATTATCTGTCACTGTACGCGCACGGTTAATAATAAAATCATCGTCAAAACGTAATGCCGCTGTTGACTCAATTATTGCTCCCGGTTTTATCCACTCTTCTGCAATATAAGGATACAGCGATGGATCACCTGTTGGAGATGATGTCGATACAGAAACTATATCCGAATCCCTTACAGCTTCTTCTATTGTATCCACTGCATATATATTTAATTCCGGATATTCTTTCTTTGCATGATCAATAAACTTTTCAAGAGAAGCTTTTCCTCTTCCCTTTACTTTAACATTTTTGATTGTAGGTCTTACTGCTATTGCTGCTGCCAAGGCTGTCTTACTCATAACACCAGGTCCTACTATTCCAATAGTATCAGCATCCTCTTTTGCAAAATATTTAAAGCCTACACCAGGTACTGCACCTGTACGATAAGCAGATAAAATATTTGCAGACATAAATGCAAGCGGTGCTCCTGTATCTTTATCATTTAGTGTAAGCATGAGAATTGATCTTGGCAGACCTTTCTCTTTGTTTGCTGCATTCGATCCATACCATTTCATTCCAGCCATATCAAATTTACCGCCAAGATAAGCTGGCATTGCCATAAATCTACGATCCGGACCATCTACAGGCATCTCTGGAAATGGCGATTTTTCTGGAAACATTACCATACTTCCGTGAGAGTTACCATTAGCTCCTCCCATACGATAATCTCCAACTTTCATAAGTTTAAACATTTCTTCCATTGCCTCTACACAGCTTTTCATGTCCTTTACACCAGCTGCAATCATATCGTCTTCACTTAAATATAAAAAATCAATCTTTGGATATTCCATTTGTTTTTCCTCCATAAATTTATTATTTATTGCTTTTCTTATGAGCTGTAAGATATAGTGCATTTTCCATTGCCATTACTTCATGCAATTCAATTGGTCTGAACATTGGTTTCTTCAATTTGTATTTGCACCAAAGTACCGCATAAACAGCAAGTACAATGAATATCACACCATCAATCATAAATATTTTTGTCCTGACACTAGGATTTCCATCAATATTCCAAATCATAAAAATATTTCCTATAATCCCTATTATTGGAATAACCGGTCCAAATGGAACCTTAAATGTTCTTGGTGCCTTTGGTAATTTTTTTCTAAAAATAAGTACATTACAATTTGCGATCACATATGACACCATCCAGAATACTATTGCCAGAGTGATCATAAATGAAAGTGAATCACTTGTAGAAAGTCCTGTTGCATTTACAAAGATCATAATGGTTCCTATCATTAATATTCCTACATAATATGAATCTCTTTTATTTTTCTTTAAAAAGAATTCTGGCATTAATCCGATTTTTGCCATACCAGCACACATATAGGATAAAAAACTGATTGCAGAATTTACTGTGCTTATTACTGCAAATACCGAAACAGCGATCATCCACAATGATCCTGCATACCCCAAAAGAGATGATCCGTATAAAATATGTGGTGAAGCACTGTTTGCCAGGTCTTCCCACTTGCAATATCGTCCCATTCCACAAACAACAAGAATTTGCATCACAAGTATGATCAAAAGACTCATTACCATTCCAAGGGGAACATTTTTTCGTTCATTTTTTACATTTCTTGAAATCGGTATAACAAACTCACTTCCAATAAATAGAAAAAATGCAAGTCCCAACAATGAAAAAGTATCCGAAAATGATCCCGCAAGATTCATAGACTGCTGTACTTTCTCTCCTGTGCCCAGGCCAAATATTCCAAGTAATCCCATTGCAACAAGCGAAATAATAAGTCCGTAAACTACAATATTTTGTATTTTTGCAAACATATCAATTCCAAGTAAATTTGCAATTATCAAAACAATTAACAAAATAATACAGAATGCACTGGATGGTATCCCTGTATGAAATACCGAATTAATGGCATTTCCAAACATTGCACATTCAACAGAGCCCGCTATTGACTGGCATACAATATATCCACCTACCATTGTCACAATGGTAACAAACGGACCGATACCGGCAAGTGTATATTGTGCCAGTCCACCTGTAAGATTTGGCATAAGAGCATTTAACTCAGCCATAGAAAGTGCTGTACATATATTGATAGCACATGCCAAAATCATAGAAATTATAAATCCAGTGCCAAGTGCTCCTGCTCCTTGTCCAAGTGACATAAGGCAGCTTGTTGCAACGATCAGCCCGACACCTGTAGATACAACACTTGGCAAACCTAATTTTTTATCATCCATATGAATACCTCCTTATCTAAGGATCATCAATAAAAATGCTGCTTACAGAGCATCTTCTCCTTCCTCTCCAGTCCTAACACGAATAATATTTGTCAATGGAGCAACAAAAATTTTTCCATCACCGATATGCCCTGTATACAATTCTTTTTTTATTGTCTCCACAACTTTATCAATGATTTCATCTTTGACCACAATGAAAATCATCTGTTTTGGTAACAGCTCCATTTCCTTATTCTGCTCAGCTTCATACTCAAAAGTTCCTTTCTGAACTCCACAGCCAATTGCCTGTACTACAGTCATTCCGCTAACACCCAATTCACTTAATGCTGCTTTCAGATTTCCCAGTCGATTCATTGATGTAACTACTTCAATTTGTGAAAATCCCATATTGTTTCCTCCTTAAAAGCAAAAAGACGCCTGACATATCTGTCAGACGCCTTTGTCAATTGATTATTATTTTTGTATGATTTTGTTTTTATAATTCTGTTCTTCTACAAGTTTTAAATATTTTTTTGGAGTAATTCCTGCATATTTGGAAAAATCATGTATAAACTGAGATTGATCATAATATCCCAGAAAAACTGCTGCATCCGTCATTTTATCCGGTGCTCCATAATTTAAAAATTCTAAAGCTCTCTGAAACTGAATGATCTTACAGAATATTTTTGGTGAAAATCCCATTTCATCAATAAATGCTTTATTTATGTAACGAACGGAATATCCTGTTCTAGCCTGCATTTCATTGACCTTTATTTTACCATCCGATTCATATACCATCTGTTTGATGGACTGTACCATTTCCTTCTTTCCAAATGGTTTTTCCCGCTTTTTTTCAGCTTTTGTATACGCTTCAATGAATATACGAATTCTTTGGTAAAAATCTTTTTCTACTTCCAGTTCTTTCAACCATTCTATATTACCTGTAAGAACTGATTCAATAGGAATTTTCTTTCCTAACAGCTCCCTCATTGTACATGAGATCAATTCCGGCTGGACTCCCGGCATAAACCGTATTCCAAAAACTTCCTCCTTACCTTTCCATTCTTCGCATGTATACATTAATGGTGTTCCACACACATATCCTTGCATATGATTTTTTTCATACTCAAAAAACAAATCAATGCAACCATCAGGAACCGTTCTTAGGGGAACATTTTCAGCAATATTGCAACTGTAAAAATGTGATATTCCCTGTTTTAGATATATCTCCTGACAAAAATTCAATGTATCAAACACAAAGTAAGGCTGTGTCGGACGGAGTCGGTCCTTTTTCCAGATCATAAATTATCTCCTAAAATAATCAAGTTTTTATCATATTTTAGCTTTAAACCTGTCATAGTGCAAGTCACTTAAATCCACTGTTGTCTTACCGGTTGTAATCAATTCCGCTAACTGATCTGCTGCTCCCGGAGCTATACCAAAACCATGACCTGAAAATCCACAGGCAAGTATTAAGCCTGGTACTTCCTCAACCTTTCCAAGAACAGGAACACCATCTGCACAACGATCCATCCATCCTGCCCATGTACGAACAATTTTTGCATCAGCAAGATCCGGGAAATATTTCATAATTCCACGACATATACATGGAGCTGTCTTCGAATAACAGATTGGTGTTCCATTATCCTTTGTATATCCCTCAAGTCCTGAAGATCCTCCAAATACAAACGAACCATGTTTTGTCTGGTGTCCATAGAAATCCGCCTCTGCCGTTCCAAGCATCTGGTCGAACATATGAGGTTCAGCTTCTGTTACAAGAGCCTCAAGCATTGCTTTTTGCATAGGAATATCAATGCCTATAGTTCCTGCAATTGCCCTGGATTCATATCCTGCTGCCAGTACAACCGTTTCACCTTCAAATACATCACCGGATGCACATATAACTCTACGAAGTTTTCCTCTGATCATTTTAAGTTCTACAACTTCTTCTCCTGATATAAAATGTACACCAAGCTTTCTTGCTGTTTTGTAATATCCTAATGTAGTTGTCAGTGGATTTGCGTGTCCATCCGTAGGACACCAGCTTGCACAAGTCACTTCATCTGAAAGATACGGATTTATACTTCGTACCTCATCTCCATCTATCATTTTTACATCTAATCCAACCTTCACTGCACGCTCTGTTAATCCTGTCAGAATCTGCTTATGTTTTTCTGTTTTTCCAAGACGAAGGTTTCCATCCTGATGATATTCACAATCTACTTCAAGCTCCTCAGAAAGTGTTGGCCAGAAATTCTTAATACCATACATAACAAGTGGAAGTTCCCTTGGATCTCGTCCTGACTGTCTTACGCCACCACCATTTCTACTTGAACCACCATCTCCAAAATGATCAGAACCCTCAAGACAAATTACGTCAACACCACGCTTTGCAAGATAATAACTGATGGCGCAGCCGATAATTCCACCGCCAATAACTACTACTTCCGCTGTTTTATTCATGCTCGCCATCCTCCTTTGCCTCATTTGCAAATATATGCATTTCAATTGGTCTCATAGGAACTCTCGAGGTTGCAGGTTCCAACTCTGCCGGTGATACTCCAAGTTCCCTTGCCACAATTCCTTTTACCAGCTTAGCACATGTCTGTCCCTGGCAAAGTCCCATTCCCGTTCTTAAATATCTTCTTATTTCTGTAATAGTCCACATACCTTCGTGGACAGCTTTACGTATCTCTCCTTTAGTAATCTCCTCACATCGGCATATTAACATATCATCATCCGGTCCCGGAACAAATGGACCTATATCTCTTGATCTATCATTTACTGCATTCATATATCTTTCCTCCTGTCTAACCTACCTTAAAGAATCTTGCTTTCATAGCATATTCTTTCGGAACACGCATGGTAAGCAGGTTTGTTTTGTCGTATGCTCTATTTTGCTTTACTGAAACGATCTCTGCCTCACATACTTTCTGTCCATTTCTTCCAAGTGCCATACCTTTTGTACCTGCCTCTGGAAGAGGAAGAAACTCATACGGAATCGTAACCGTTGCTGTATCATCTCCACAGTCCTCATCAACAAGAAAAATCGCCTGTCCTGAACAGCTTGCAACACACATTCCACAATTAATACACTGTGAACTTTCTACAACAATCGGCAACGATGTAATATTAGATCCTATAGAAATACAACCCTTTGGACACGCATCCTGACAAGGATTACATGGAATATTCTGTGTACATTCCATAACCGGATGTACACCTACTTTATGTGTTACTCCCGGGAAACGCTCAATTTCATCATCTGCAACATATCCATTTTTTAATAAATTAGTTGAAATCGGTATTCCTTCTTCTGTCTTCTCTATTGCTTTTCCTCTGTTTTTAGGTGCAAACATACCCTGACGTAAACCATCAAGTGCTTTATCAAGAGATTCAAGTTCCTCATTCATCTCTGTTTTTTCTATATATCCCAAATATTCAGATGCGGCAATTCCTGCCATACGACCTTCTATCATGGCTGAAGATGCCTCCTCAATTCCTGATACATCTCCCGCTACAAATACTCCTGGAATAGAAGTTCTTCCATATTCGTCACAGATCGGAACCTGACCACCTCGTTTTGGATTATCCTCCATTTTACATCCTGCCATCTTCAAAAGCTGAGACATTGGTGAAAGTCCAACTGCAAGACATATCGTATCAACATCAAAATGTTTTTCTGTTCCCGGAATAAACTTAAAACTTGAATCCACTTCTGCAATAGTTACTCCGGTAACACATTCCTCACCTTCCGCCTTAACAATTGTATGTGACAGATAAAAAGGAACTCCTGTTCTTGCTACTTTTGCAGCATGTACACCATATCCACCTACTCTTGGTGCCGCATCAACAAGTGCTACAACCTCACATCCGCATTGCATCAACTGAAATGATACAACAAGACCAACATTTCCTGAACCAAGCATAAGTACTTTCTTTCCAGGCAAAATACCATGCAAGTTCATCATGGTCTGTGCTGCTCCGGCTCCTATAACTCCCGGAAGTGTCCAGCCCGGAAATGTAACCATATTCTCCGCTGCACCTGTTGCAATAATAATTGCATCGCCTTTAAAATGCTTTATCTCATCTCCTTCTTTAACAACAATTTCTTTATCCTGATACAGACCAATGACAGTTGCATTAAGTTCTACCTCAACTCCTACTTCATCTGCTTCATCCAAAAGCTGCTGACCTATAACAAATCCTCTTACTTTCGCACGATGCTCTTTTGATCCAAAGAACTTATGTATCTGTTTAAATAACTGTCCACCCGGTTTTTCATTTTCATCAAATACAACAACTTTCAGTCCTCTTTTTGCCGCTTCAATAGCAGCTGACAAGCCGGAAGGACCAGCTCCAACAATAATCAAATCATATCTTTTCATCCTAGTGTCCTCCTTATTTGTGAACTTTACTGCTCCTCAAATGGTTTATCACTAACACCATATTGTGTCCTGACATCCATTCCAGCCTTTAATGGTGTAATACATGTACGTACATTCGGTACTCCGTCAACTACCATAACGCAATCGGTGCATCTTCCAATTGCACAAAAGATTCCACGTGGTTTATGCTCTTTTTTTGTATATCGGTGAACCATTACACCTGCCGCCTTTAATGCTGCTGCAATTGGTTCTCCTTCCATTCCTTCAATCTCTTTTCCGTCAAATGTAAATTTGACAGCCGCTCCCTTTTCCTGGACGCCGAGTATCGGGTGCTCTTTTATTCTCTCTGCCATAATCAACGCTCCCTTTCGTGTAAATTTTTTTATACAGTAAAAGACGTCTATACAGATTTTTATCTGCAAGACGTCTTTGTCTGATAATTATGTGTTATCTTCTTTTCCTGTATTGTATACAGATTTTCTATCAAAAAATTGTAAAAATCGGAACTACTATTATTATATAAACAATACAATACCTTTGTTTGCTATTTATTATTATTATTATTTTAAATTTAGCAAGCCACTTTCTTAGTTTTATGACCAAAATGTAAGAGGTTAAGCTCGATTTTATCAATGTCAGGAAGAAATGTGAATTGTGCTGCCATCGAATTGCCTTGCATTTGAAGGGTACAATCTTACACTTTGGTAAGATTGCTATTTTACAGGATTGTTACGGAAAATCTGCATTGCACCATATGTATGCAGCAATGCCGGAGCGGGAGCTTTTCGCGAAGGGCAGGAAAAGTTCTTGCAAGTGGCACATGTATTGCATAGCTGTTTGATATCCGAGTGTTTTTCGGTATCCAGATGCAGTATGAGTGTCGCTGTTTTAAGTGGACGAAGCATCATGCCCTCTGTAAGCTGTATTTCATCAGGCACTAGCTTACCATAAATCTGTGGAAGCAGATCAAGGGAATAATTATCCCCCAGAAAAGACAGTTCCACCAGATGCAGCCCGGTTTGTTCTTCTATTATATCAGCAAATTCTTCATATGCTTTCGTTAGCAGCATGAGACTGATACAGTCCACAATATACGCTGCCTCAATCTGCTCATGATTAAGGTAAAGTTCTGATAATTCATCAATCCCTTTTCCAAGCGTCACAAACCCATATGCATAGTGTTTATATGAAATTTCTTTGATATCCTGATCGGATGAGTAATACGCATAAGCTTCCACCAGCGGTAAAAATGCCGTGTAGATTGCTTTTATATATGATAAATCCTCCGAATGAAAATGGAAACGGCTGCAAAAGTCTTTCCAGTCATCGGAGGACAGCTTAGGTATAAGTTTGCATTTCATAGGATTTTTCTCCTACAATATACGTTTTATTTTTATCTAGGATCTGGACGATGCTTCATATCACGGATAGGAATATTAGCCACAAGAGCTGGAACCATTCCGTTATTAGAATCAGACTCTGTCTCTGTGATCTTTACGTCAAGTGCTTCCGCATCAATATCCATATAGCGGGAAATAACCTCGATGATATCCTTTTTCATCATCTCCATCATTTCTGAAGAGCAGTTGGCACGGTCAGAAACCAGCACCAGCTTCAAGCGGTCTTTTGCGACATTGCCCGAAGACTTCTTTTTAAATAAATCCATTATGCCCACAATAAGTATCCCCCTTTAATTTTTCTTAAACATATCTTTCAGTTTCTCGAATACTCCATGTTTTTGATTTAAATCCAATAATGGAATTTCTTCGCCCAATATACGATGACATATATTCATGTATGCTTTTCCAGCAAGACAATCTGTTCCAACAAGTGGCTCACCACGGTTTGTAGAAACAACGATCTGCTCATCATCAGGTACAGCACCGATCAGATTAACTGCAAGTATCTCAGTAACATCATCTACATTCATCATATCTCCACGTTTTACCATATCTACACGCAGACGGTTTACAATGAGGTCGATACGCTTCATCTCATTTGCCTCAAGAAGACCTACAATACGGTCTGCATCACGGATAGCAGATACCTCAGGTGTTGTAACAACGAGTGCACGGTCAGCTCCTGCAACGGCATTTTTAAATCCCTGCTCGATACCAGCCGGGCAGTCAAGTAAAATATAATCAAACTCCTCACGAAGCTCATTGATAAGCTCGATCATCTGCTCTGGTGTTACAGCATCTTTATCTCTCGTCTGTGCTGATGGAAGCAGGCAAAGCTCAGGATATTTTTTATCCTTGATAAGAGCCTGACGGATGCGGCATTTTCCCTCAACTACATCCACAAGATTGTATACAATACGATTTTCAAGTCCCATAACTACATCCAGGTTACGCAGTCCGATATCTGTATCGATCATAACAACCTTTTTATTTAACTGTGCAAGACCTGTACCAATATTTGCTGTGGTAGTAGTCTTACCAACTCCACCCTTTCCTGATGTTATAACGATTACTTCGCTCATTAATTTTTTTCCTCCTACGTTCCTAAATGTTATTTAAAATATTTTTGGTAATTGGTTCGATGTAAATGTATCCATCTTTTGCAATGGCAATCTGTGCTTCTACTTCTGATGTCTTTTCTTTGCGGCGCATACGACGTTTCGGCTCAGGCTTGTCCGGACTCTTGGCTATCAGGTCACCAATCTGGATCTGGATCGGCTGCATATTCAATGCAAAAATAAAACAGCTCCTGTCTCCCGTACATCCTGCATGAGCATTTCCCTTTAAAGCTCCAAGGATAACTATATTGCCCTGTGCTATAATCTTTGCTCCCGGATTTACATCACCTATGATCGTGACACTCGATTCACTCGAAATAACCTGTCCAGATCTGAGTGTTCCTCGATAGAACTGATCAGGTATGGCAACCTCTGATATAATCTGTTGCGGCATAACTTGCGCTGCCTGCAGGTTTTGCTGTATACTCTGCTGCTGCACTTCCTCGTAAAAAGCATCAATCTGCTCTTTCATGACAGCTTCCTGTTTTGATCCGTTCTCGACTATACACAAAATTCTGATCGTTGTATTGTTCTCAATTGCTTCTATGATCTGCTGCTCTTCGTCATCTGAGAGTAATCGTCCCTCAAATGAGATGGCAAGCTTCGCATTTTTAAAGAATCCTGCAGAAGCTTTGAATTTATCAATTATATCCGTCTTTAGATCATTGAATGCTATATCTGGGTTTAAAACAAGATTGATTCCATATTTATTACTCTTTATCGTAACCGACTGTGACATGAGTACCTCCAATTTCATTTAATATGAAATTCATTACTCTTAATTATACATTTTTATAGTGGTTCGCGCAACCTTTCTTCTACTTATTTTCTTTTTGCGTGTATTAATTCTTTTTCATCATATCTCTCATAAAAGAGACTTTCTGTGACTAAGTCACATTAGCCAAAAAAAGACTGCATCTGCTTTATTACAGACACAATCCTTCGTTTATTTTCTCACATCTTTACTCTGTTGTTTTCACAAACTCTTCTTATTTGTCAGTATTTGCAACCTTCCTTGCATTTCTCATAATCTGCGTTGCTGCATAACCATTTCCAGATATTACTGCAGCACTTGCTGAAAAATATTCTGCATTATCCACAAGATATTTCTTAAAACGCTCTACTATGCTGATTTGTTTGTCTTCATTATTCATTGCCATCGTATTCTTAACTGCTACTGTATTCATATTGATCTCTCCATTCTACTATCTATATATGTTTTATATTTATTCTTCGTTTATATCCTGTATTTTAGCCCTGTTTTAATTTTAAAACCAGTGTTATAATTAACTTGTTTTACGACAATATTGACATCAACTATCATTTTAAAATAGATTAATTATTTGTAAAAAGGAGAATATTATGGCAAAAGCATATCACGAGGCTCTTCATCCACTTGGTCATCTTGGCATTCAGGTGTCAATGGCAGCACTAGAAAATATTCATATTCCTGCGCACTGGCATGAAGCTATGGAGATCTTATTCTGCCTGAACGGCTCTGTCCGTATTCATATTGAACATGAACACATTACACTTCAACGAAATCAGTTAATTGTTTTTGATTCCAAAGAAGTGCATTCAATACATTCCGATTCCAGCTTATATATGTTTCTTTGTATCCATGTCGACAAAAAACAGCTTTCAGCCTACTGTCCAGACCTGGAAATGTATCATATAAAGTGTCGCCCGATCCCTTTGGATGATCCAAATTCTACCAGATATATCCATATCTGCCAGCTTGCACACGATCTGACACGAACCAATATAGAAAGCAAAAGCACCAGCGCCATGCGTTCAGACGGCACGGCATTGCTGATGCTTGCAGATTTAATTCGCTATTTTTCTGTATATTCCATGCCTGGGACAACCACCGGCACCGGACAGTCCAATGACAGGCTCCGTGAGATCATATCATTTGTAAATGCACATTTTCTAAGATCTTCACTTCCTGAATCCATACTTCTTATCCATCATTTTTTAACACTTTTGCTCCCTGATAATTTTCCCACAAAAAAAGAGGTCAAAATTAATAGGTATAATTTTGACCTCTCTTATTATGTACTTAATTTTTTTATCCAATTTTTCTAATCTGCACAAATGTTATTTCATTTGATTCTAGTGTAAGGTGTAGGGGAATTTCATGGTCTGTAACGTTGATATTGCCAATCATCATCTTAGGTTCACATACCCTTCGAAAATACTTTATATCTTCCCTGTCCATGTCTTTTATGAACCCCATCTCGCTCCATATTCCCAGTATGTTTCCATTATAATAATTAATTCTATAAATCTTTAATTGATACTCCCCTGCTTCTACATCCTCCAATTCTATTTTTAAATCCAGCTGGTTTTGATCTTCTATATATTTCCACATCTCCTCTTTTTTTAACTCATCTTCTTTGGAAAAGTAGTAATTATAATTTAACTTACGCATATTATGACAGATGATTCCATAGGAACCATGGCCATTGGCAGATATCAGATAATTCTCCCCTTTCCCCACAAAATAAGAATACAGCCGATTTAGAAACTCAAAGGCATAGAATGCCGGTTTCCATATGCCATCTTTTGTAAGCACTCCTCTTCCACCAAATAACAATTCATTGGAATCATAATATTCTGACATTCTGTCTGTTCCCGCATAATAGGCCGCCATTTGGGTAGTTCCATATAAATCCAAATAATTTTTTATAATGTATGCACCTTTAAAACAGGTGTCATTTATATAATTTCGATCTGAGATCGTCAAATTCCATTCCGTTACATATAGTTTTGTATCCTTCATCCCCGCTTCTTCCATATATTCACGAACAGCTAATACCGTATTTTTCATAGCCTCCGTATCTGTATTGCGCTTAGAAAATACTCCCTCTTCTTCTGTCCCCTTAACATACGCATACATAATAATAGATAGAAAATCAGGCTTTACATTTTCATCTTTCCAAAGCTCTAAAAAACCTTCCTCACCCAAAAAATTTCCCCTTAGACCGTATCCACCGATTTCCATAAGAGGGCTGTATTTTTTTATGATATTATAAGTATCATTGAATTTTTGTATATATTTCTTCTTATTTTCCAGAGTTCGCTCAACACTCTCGTCCCACCATAGTTCCATTCTCCACTGGTTGGTCTGTTCTTGTCCATATCTTAAAACCAGGTGCTTCATAAAGGCTTTCATAAAATTTTTCCACAGTTCAATGTCCACATCTTCCATTTTCTCATCCGCTTCCATAATCCTAATCTGAACATTTTTCTGGACATATCTAGGCTTTGCCCCCAATTCTATATGGGGTTTTATATCATTTTGCAACAAAAAATCTAATATAGAATCCAACTTAGAAAAATTATATTCCGCTTCCTCTGACAAATTAAGCAACATGTCATCAGAAAAAATATTCCAGAACCTTATATATTCGAGTTTCAATGCTTCTTTCAACAAGATTACATGCTCTCTGATTTCCGACCGAAGCAGGTCACTGGCAGATCCTATGTTCATTAATTTATTCCAGATAGGATATAGTCGCTCCTGTGTCTTTACAGATTCCTTTACTACAATGTGTTCTGTCTCTTCCTCTGGATTTTTTTCCTCTGCTACACCGTCTCTTAAGATGCTCATAATGCGCAGTTGTGTCTTTTCATCATATGTTTTTGGCTCCGATTCTTCTTTCTCACTGACAGCTTTCTTGCGGAAAGAAGATGGTGTCTCCCCATATGCTTTTTTAAAAGCTTTGTTAAATACCGCAGCATTAGTAAATCCATTATCATAAGCTACGTGGGTAATCGGCACATTGGTATAAAGCAAATCATCTACTGCATGATACAATCTGATATTAGTCAAATATTCTGCAAAACTCATTCCATAGTTCTTTTTAAAAAATCTTGATAAATATCCAATAGAAAGAAACAGCTTTTCTGACAAGTCTTTCAAACTAATATCTTGGGTATAATTGGATCTTATGTAATTATTAATCTGTAAAATTCGATCTTCATACCTATCTTTGTCTGTAATATTTTCCTTATCGCCGGTCTGTACCAAGAAATGTAACGCCATAATCTCTAGAACTTTATAGCACTTGGAAATATATCCAAAGGCGATCTCCGTCTGTCCACTTTTTAAATATGTCCCCACCAGTTCTTTTAATGCTTTACGTACCTCATCATATCTTTGATCATTTTCTTTGGAGGAATCACACCAGAAAATGATATCCACACTTTGAAAAATGTCACTGACAATAGGATATGCAATACCAAGTCTAATATATAACAGGTTCTTGTCCTGAGTCTCCAGAAGATGTTTTTTGTTGGCATTAATCACCAAAACATCATCAGCTTTCAATTCACTTTTTTGCTCCTCCACTTTCACTGCCATAGAACCATCTAAGACGTAGATCAGTTCTATATCTTGATGAAAATGTTCCCTTTTTTCCACCTGTTTCCTGATTTCTAAGCTGACCTTATTTAACTTTGAATAATCGTTCATAGACATCATCCCCCTGTCATTATAATACATCATATTTCATCTTGTAAGCAAATGCTTTTTCACTCGGAAGTATCTTCTCCTGTGACCGGATATGATTTCATAAAATCCTTCCTTTCTCGGTCTGACAATGATTTGTGTAATGATTCCACACTTCTTGATGCTGTCCTGTAGCTCCTTCATCTGACCGTCTATCTCAACATGAAACGGATGATTTTCAACTGTTAGCAAATCGCATTTTTTGCTAGCCAACTTTTATTTAACATAATTCTAAAAATAGCCCTTCAAAGAACACGCATGGGTATTTTCCTTAAACAAGCACTCCCATGACCTGACTGCTTGTTATTAATCATTATATCATCAAGTATAAAAGTTCTGCGTTCCTTAGCTGTGATATTTATGTTCCTTGTTCGTTCTTTTTACAAATTTTGTAACTTGGATACGAACACATCTTATATCTCTTATATTTTCTCTATTCCACATGGGTAAGCACTTTGTCCAAGCTCTTGTTCCTGTTTTATAGCCTGATAAAACTTATAGCCACCGGAAAGATTAAAGCAGGTAAAGCCATACTGTGCCAGAATACGGCAGACAAGATAACCTCGAAGCCCAACCTGGCAATTTACAACCCTTGCTGTTCGGCTATACGCTTCCCACTATCTGGGCGTGTTCGGGACTTTCACCAGTTAGAGCGCGCCCATGGCGCGCAAACCTAAAAAAGGAATCTGCATAAAACAGATTCCTTAAATCAGCACTTGTTATCATGTCTATGGTCATCCTTCTATTAATTTTTCAAGTTCTACCAATAACATGTCTCCGTATGTGTATCCTCTTCAACTGATGATTGACACAAATGCGATTACAATAGCTCTCTGGTTTTCCGAGCAAGGTAAAGGGGAAAATTTGTGAAATCTCCATCTTTACGATAGCCACGCTTGGAGAAACGGAAGGCATGTTTTGGTTTGTGATCTGCAATATATTTCTTGAAGGAAGGAGCGGATTTATCTTCGCCGCCCTTGGCTTCAATAGGGATGATTTCCATACCGTTTTGTAATACGAAATCAATCTCACCGCTTTTGTCGGAGTAGTATCGAGGCTCTACCTCGAACTGTCCGCGAAGCTGTTGCAAAACATAGTTTTCCGTCAACGGACCCTTGAACTGATAGTCCGATTTCAGCAGAATAGCAGCATTATCAATGCCTGCCATATGTTTGAGAAGTCCGGTATCAAAGACAAAAAGCTTGAACTGATCCAACTTATCAAAAGCAGACAGCGGATGCTCCATCTTGGATACATTGTAGACACGGTTCAACATCCCTGCTGAAACCAGCCATTCAATCGCTTCTTCAAAATCTCTGGCTCTGCCGCCCTCACGAACAGCACCGTACATGAACTTTTCATTCGGCTTTGCAAGCTGTGCCACAATACTACGGAACACCATAAGTATGCGCCCCTTGTTGACCTTGCCGTTGTGCTTGGAAAAGTCATTTTCATATACTTCAATCAGCTCTCGCTGAATCTGCGATACCTTGGCAGGGTCTTTGTACTTGACCCAAGAGGATACACATTCTGGCATACCGCCGATGATGAGGTAATAGTTGTAGGCTTCCAGCAGGCGATTGTGGAAAATCTCCTCGATAGACTGATTTTTTTGAATACTTTCATAAAAGGCATATAGACCAGAATCGGTAGCCTCCAGAAACTCATCAAAGGTCAGCGGGTAGATGTCCAAAAGGTTCACCATACCCACAGGATAGGACTTCGGCTTTGCCAAAAGCGTTCCCAGAAGACTGCCTGCGGCAATTACATGATATTCGTTTGCTTTCTCTTTGAAGTATTTTAAGGTATTCAGCGCTTCGGGGCACTCTTGAATTTCATCAAAGATAATCAAGGTTTTCTCCGGCTCAATCTTCTCACCCTCAATCATAGAGAGTAGTTCAATGATACGCTGGGGATTTTTGTTTGCCTCGAAGATGGACTTCAGTTCATCTTCCTCGTCAAAGTTGAAATAGGCGAAATTATCATAATAGGTTTGCCCAAATTCTTTCATCAACCAAGTCTTGCCAACCTGTCTTGCTCCTTTAAGCACCATGGGTTTGCGTTCAGGGCTGTCTTTCCATTGAATCAATTCTGAAATTGCATTACGTTTCAAGTAAATCACCAACCTTTCCAAGTGGTGATTATAATATAACACATTTTTCTTAAATTTATAATACCAATTTAACACATTTTTCTAGGTTTTTAAGAGGCTTATAAACACACTTTTCTGCATTATCTATTTGAGCCAGCATGAATTCAATAAATAACGTGGATTCTCCTTCCACATGGCATTTCCTAGGCACACCTTATTTGATGTAATATACGTAATTCTCTTTCCTTTGTTATCATTTTATCTGTTCAAATATTCATGTCGTCGTATTGGTGTTTGTCCTGATAGCCCATAGTCTGCCCTCCTTTACGCTTTTATGGTGCTAAATCAATCTATAAAACTGCATTATTCTTTCATTTTTACAACTACATTTCCGGCATGGTTTACATCACTTGCCATGCGAATTGCTTGCTCCAATTCACTCAAAGGGAATTCATGAGTAATTATGCTTTCCAAATCCCATTTCCCGCTTGCCATAATTTCCTGCACATCCCATACATCCTCCGGCATATATCCACCCGAACCGATTATGCTCTGCTGTGCATAGGTCATATGCAGAAGGTCGATAGTGCGTGGCTTGTTGTTGACAGCTACTGATACAAAACGGCTCTCAATTTTGCCAATCTTTAAGAAATCATCCAAAATACTCTCTGCACCTGCGGCATCGAGCCAACAATCTATATTGGCTGTTGTGCCGCCTAATGATGGAGCACTGCCATAGTAGGCGACTGCTTTTTCTTCAAATTTTTCTTTATCCGTATTACAGATTTCATAGCCAAGCTTCGCGGCCAATTCCAAACGGAAATCCGAGCGGTCACATATCATTACCTTTTCCATTCCAAAATGTTTAAGTGCAACTGCTCCGGCAATTCCTATAGTTCCGCATCCAAATACCACGGCATTCTGTCCTGAAATATACTTTCTCTCACCATTTGGAATCATTCCACGACGGGCAGCCCTACAACCAACCGTAAAAGGTTCAATCAGACTTGCTAACTTATCGGATATACCCTCATCGACAGAGTAAAGGGAATGATTGCGTTTGGCATTCGGCACAAGAATGTATTCCGAAAAACCTCCTATAGTTCCGGCTCGTCTTGTGTCTCCTTTAGCATACCGAGGATATGGATAAACCCTTTCTCCAACTGTAAATTCTGTGACATTCTTTCCGACCTCCACAATACGGGAAACCGTCTCATGTCCGAATTCTCCGCCGACTGTAACCTTATGACCTGTATTGGATCCGTGATTAAACACTGCCACATCCGTGCCACATACGCTTGAATAGAGATTCTGTATCAACACATCATTGTCTCCGACCTCAGGAAGCGGCAACTCCTTGATTTCAATTTGTTCTTTACCTAAATATATACCGGCTTTCATTCTTCCTCCGATCGTTTTTTCGCACATCTCTGAATTACATCTACAACATAATCAACGGAATCAGCACAATCTTTTTTCAGCCATTCTGAGATAATCGCCATCAGCCCTTTAATGTAAAAAGCCATCAGATACGTTCTGTCATGTTCAGCAACACCAAAGCGTTCAAGAATCGGTTCTATAATGTGCTGAAAAAGTCCATTATAGCTGTCTTCAAGCTGCAAAACCGCCGCATTTTCAAGAGCGGTACGGAAAAGCCTTCGATTTTCCTTGACATAATTAAGATAAGGCGTCAGGTACTCCGGTGTTATGAGATATAATTCATCAATGGGACAAGTCCTCAGCTTTAGGATAAAAGCTGAGGAGTCCTTTTTCATATAAGTAAGAAAATGCTCGTTCATGTAGCTGACGCTTTCAGACAACAGGTCAGCTATAGTCTCATAGTGCAGATAAAAAGTGGAACGATTGACGCCTGCCTTCTCGCAGATTTCTTTTACCGTAATGTAGGATAAGTCCTTCTTTTCCAGAATGCCAAGAAAGGCTTCATCCATTCTTACAGCAGTGGCAAAATATTTACTTTCTGATTTATTCAATGGACTCCACCTTCTTTCTTATTTTTCTGCTATGAAGCAGCATGATAATGGCAATCAATATAACAATAATGTAGACAAATCCTCCCGTGATAGAATTCATCATTTTTCGGTAACTTTCTCCGTTTTCGGAAAAACGTGAAATCATAGCTGTCTGCAAACCAAGAATTGACATCATGTCTGCGATGGCGATAACAGACAATCATATATGCCCTCAAACCACCGAGTACCAGATAGTAAAGTGCAATAGAGATAAACCAGGTCGAAGCATATCGGATACCGGCAGCAATTCGGAATAACACATAGAAAATATTAACTGCCATTCCCTGATAAATACTGATACTACCACGAAAAGCAAGGTCATTTATATACCTGCCTGTAATTTTTGAACTGTTAAGCTTTCTTGCAATCCGACTGTCCGGAATAACAGCTTTTGTCCTCTTTATCAGCTTTGGAAGTGCCACAACCCATATCACAAGAGAGTACGCCGACATACAGTAAATCAAGTATGTCAATGCACTCCTTGTTCCTTGAAACGCAAATATGAGAATAAGTGCTGTAAAGGAAATCAGTGGCACTAAAATCAATACCCACTTAGACGGATACAGAAACTTTCTTAAAAAGTTCTTCGTCCATTTCATATATTATCTCTCGCTGATTTCTTTTGCCAGTTCCATAATCTCAAAAGCGTATTTTTGTTTGCCTTTAGCAAGCAGCTTTTTGTAGATTGGGTAATTAACGCCCATTCCTATAAAACCGATAATTCCAACGATTACTCCGAGAACGAACATTGCAGTTGTGCCACTTCCGATAACATTCATCGAAAGACACATTCCCACACCTGTTATAAGTGCTGCAATGACACCTAATGTGTAAGTGAAAATTGTAGCGGGAAGCTTTGCTCTTGCGTCAAGCTTTCTGAGTGCTACCACCTTAGAGGTATCCTTTGGTGCATATTCGTTTGCGAGCTGTTCTGCATAAATTTTGTCTGTATTCATAATTTATTGCCTCCTTCATTTGATGGCTTAATGATACCGCCAAAATGGAAACAACTGAACAACACGAGTAGCCGTTTGTGTTGAGTTAAATACTTCCTTGTCATAATCATTCCGGATCTGCATTGCGTTGTACTCCTTTTATATCTACGGTTCCGAGCTTTCGTACGTTTACTCTTGTTTACAAGAATTATTGTAGATAAATACGGAGTAAAAATCGTTCCCCAAATAATAGACCCGTGGTATAGTGGGAATAGACTTTTAGACATAAAAAATGAAAAAAGCGGAGAATATAAAACCGCAGACATCATTCCCCTGCATGTCATCCGGGAAAGAAAGGTCTTCTATTCCACTGTTTCCGCAGGTACCGGCCTATTCCTGGATAGTGATGACTTTGAAATGTACTCTTCGGCCGACATTCCGGAAGCAGCCACTTTTGGAGTACATGTAAGCGGAGACAGTATGGAGCCCCGCTATCACGATAAAGATTTGATCTGGATTGAGCAGACAGAACAGTTGGAAGATGGTGAATACGGCATCTTCTATCTGGATGGCAATTCCTATGTGAAAAGATTCCAGAATAACCGGCTAGGCACTTACCTTATTTCTCTGAATAAGAGATACGACCCTATTCCGGTAACGGAAAACAGTTCCTTCAAAATTTTCGGCCGCGTTTTATCATGAGTCCTGATTTTAGGACTCGTATTTTGATATGATGATTCCAGGCAAATGTGAAGTCCGCAGCAAGCTGGTATTTTGATATCGAGAGGTATGACATAATCCGCGGTAACTTCAGACCAAAAGGGGGAATTTTAAGGATGTCTGCTGAAATAATCACAAACAGGTTAAGTGAGGTAAGAACGGATTACGGAATCACCCAGAAAGCGCTTTCCTCTGCAACCAATATCAGTACAAGAACTATTATGAGAATTGAAAACGGCACACAAGTGCCGTCTCTGATTTACGCCATGAGACTGGCAAGCTATTTTTCCTGCAATGTAGAGCAGCTGTTTGGCTACGCCCAAGACTCCAAGACTCCGGCAAAGGATGTGAAAAACCATGAATAATAAATCCTTGAACTTTCAGACCATCGCTGTAGATTTCGATACGGAAATGCGGCGAAATGAACATCCGGAAGATTTTTGCAGGATACCAGTGCAGAAGGGTTTTGATTTGTTCTAAATGGAAAGAGCCACTTTTGCAGTGACCCTTTCAGACTATTTGTCTCCATAATGTCCACGACAATGCGCAATATAGATGCGGTCTTCTTCCATGTGATACACAAGGCGGTTTTTGTCATCTATTCGACGACTGAATTCACCTTGCAGATCTCCGGACAAAGGCTCTGGTTTTCCAATTCCATCCATGCATCCATTGCGCTCAATGTCTTTGACGAGTTGGTTGATGCGCTTCAGAGTTTTTTTATCCTGTAACTGCCAATACAGGTAATCTTCCCAGGCCTCATCAGACCATATTTTTTCACTCATCGTCGACCTCGATCAGTTCGTGGACGGTACCTTTACCGGCACGCAGCTCCTGAACGGATTTTCTGACATGAACCATATTGCTTTCAGAAAAAAATGGATCAGATGTCTGTGTAATCTCAAAAGGAATACGGTTCTCACGAAGAACTGCTTTCACAAACATATTGATAGCAGTAGATGTGTTGATTCCTACATTGGAACAAAAGCTGTCAAATTGACTTTTATCAGAAGAATCAACGCGAGCAGTGATGGTCGTCTGTGCCATATGAATCATCTCCTTTCTATATTCGTTCTGCGTATATTATAACCCTATTGTGTGCGAATAGCAATATGTTGTAACACAATTCGTATATTTTTTAGTCTCACAATAAGGCAATTGAGGCAATTGAGAACCTTAAGTGTTTCGTTCATTGTCTCGTTCTCCTTAATTTTTGGCATTTTATCTGTTCAAATATTCATTCCATTTTGCATTTGTCTCTTCCAATTCATGTTTTTGCATAATTCTGTTGCGGTCGCTAAGAATCGCAAGCATCTCATCCACGATTTCCTCCAGTGGCTGCTTCTTATAATATGACAGATAACCGATCATCCTCTGGGCTGTCCAGTCCGTATTAAGATTTTTCGTTATCTGATTGCAGAACTCCTCCGGGTATCCGCGCTTAAGCATAATGTCATATAATTCAAGGCTCTGACCACTGTAGTCTCGATTACCCAGGCACTCATTCTTCCTTAAGAATTCGTATTTACTTGTGTTCATCAACGCCTTGAAATCCATCATCAGTACATCAATTCCTTCCGCAGCACTTCTTATATTTCTTACCGGATCCGCAAGGGCAAGAATCGTTGGGATATATCTTCTTCTGTCCGGCCTGCACGGGACCGTTCAATCCGTTTGGCATACCAAGAACGGGAATCGTCGTTGCGTTGGATTCAAGATCCACACCAAAGCCCATCTTCTGAAGTTCCGGCATAGCCTCGGAAAGCAACTTTGCCGCATTGCTGCTTCCCGGAACGATAGTCGGCATCTGCCCCGGTTTCAGGGCAGGTCTCGGCATATCTGCAGGAGCATAGCCTCTGTTCACCAAAAGATTGGTGCTATTTGTAAGCGGCATGTATATGAAAACCACTTTATTGACCTGGGCATCATTTTCAAACTCAAACTGAGCCCAGAACCACTGCATAACGCCATGAGGATCATCCTCCATAGTGAGCTTGTCCCAGAGATCTATCAGCATATCATCTGCTTCTTCACTGTCCATCTTCATATCCTTTATCAGGAAGTTACGCATATCCTGATACGGCTTTTTAGAAAGCAATGCGCCAGTTTTGAAATACTCTTCCACCTCATCCGGTATCGGAATATAGAAATCCTTGTCAGCCTGGGCACGGCGCAGATTATCTGCAGCATTCTTGTTATGAAGAAAGATGTTTTCAATATAAAAATCATCCAATCTAAGCGTATTAACGCGGTCACACGGAAAGTTTTCAAATATCTCCCGAAGTTCCTCGGAAGTCATGTGCATCTTCTTTTTGCCATTGATCACCTTAAGAAAGATATCCTCGGGTGCAAAAGCATACATATTCTCTACCCAGTGCAGACACTTCCATACCCAGGATGCCCTAGCCCTATACGCTTCAAACTTCTCTCCGGCGATATTCTTTTCATAGATCTCCCAGGCATCTGATAGAGTCATGTATCTTCTGTCTTCTGACAAAATGACAAGATCCGTCTCATTCAAAACATAAACGACCTCGAAATCATCGCGGTCTTCAGGAGCATCAACATAACCTTTGCTTCCTGTTTGGAATATCTTCATTGCAGTATCATCAAGGATCGCCAGCCTGTAAAACAGCTTCTCGGGATTCAAAAACTCCTCGGCGATCCGTTCGATCAGATCCGCCTTTTTTAGCTGCGAGCACTTGGTAAGCCAAAGATTGCCGGCAAAACATTTAAGCGACTCCTTGTCATACATATTCATTTTTTCTCTGAAAGAAACCTTTTTTTGCATGTCTATATTTTTCCTTTACATTTTTATGGCAGACACATCAAATCCCAATTAGTGGTAGGGCCGACCACTATGGCTTATGCCAATTGTATGTTCCCTAGAAGTTCCTCTATCCAATCTAACTTCTGCAATGTATGTATTTGGCAACCATCAATATAAACTTGACAGCCTCCAAGTTTTACTTTCCCTGCATCTGCCAACTCCATGGTTTCTTTAGCCGGATATCCATATACAATTGGAATAATATTGTCGGATTTGCATTTAGGACAGACACATTTTGCCATTATTACCGATTCTCTCCTACTTTATTACTAAGTCTACAATACATACTCAGAAATCATTCTTCCGATTGCTCCAATATCAACCTGTCCCTTGAATTCAAATTCTGCGGTAAATCCGCTTGAAAACATAACAAATAGCTCAGAATCCGGAAATAATTCAGCAAATCCCGGTGTCTGTATTGAAAAATATTGTATTTTAGAATAAGGCATTGTTGCGAATGATTTTCTCTTGCCTGTGATGCCCTGAACATCAATTGAAATGATTCTCTTGTTGGTAAATACCAGTTGATCTCTTACCGTCTGGAAGGCAAACATTACCTCTTCTCCTCCGATAAGAAGTCCATTAACCTCCCCTCTCACAGATTCCTTGTTAATCGGTTTTAAATTAAATACACTGTTTGAATTAAAATTGACTGCCATAAAATCTCCTTCCTCAGCTGTTCAAATATTCATTCCATTTGGCATTGCTCTCTTCCAGTTCATGCTTCTGCATAATTCTATCGCGGTCGCTAAGGATCGCAAGCATCTCATCTACGATTTCCTCCAGCGGCAGCTTCTTGTAGTGAGACAGATAACCGATCATCCTCTGCGCTGTCCAGTCGGTATTAAGATTTTTAGTAATCTGGTCGCAGAACTCCTCCGGGTATCCCCGTTTAAGCATAATATCATATAATTCAAGGCTCTTTGGTGATTTCGGTTTCATATTATTTCAATACCTTCCTGATTAGCTTATCCGTTGTCCTCGGATACATCTCATGCATATAGTCCGTTATCTGCTTCCAGGAATCATGCGGATTATCCTTATAGCAGGAAGTAACATAATCATATCCGTAAATATGCTCAATCGAGGAATACACGGCAACATCCCAACCATACGCAATATCTGCATCAGAGTCGTAGCCTACCAGATAATAATTTTCGTCCTCCCAGGAAAGTCCCCAGGGACTGATCACATATCTGGCTCCACCTTTACGCAGCTCCGGCTGCTTCTTGATATTCCACTGAAAATACTGAAATGATATCTTTAGATTCTGTGAGATTGCATTGTGGATTGCATCTACATTTTCCATGATATCATTGTTCATGGATTTCACTCGTCCAGCCACATATACCTGACGCTGGAGCTTTGATGCATCATGTTTGCTTGCCAAGTGCTCAATCTTTTTTATCAGTTCATTGGATTTCTTCTCTGTGATAAATTTTGCCGATGCCACAGAATCAGCTAAGAGCTTAAGCTCTGCTATTTCAAAATCGCGATTTACAACCTGATAATGATAGGTCTTTCCATACTGGGTTTTCTTGATTTTAATTCCGAAATCATCAAGCTGTGCAATGTCATCATAGAGACTTTTTCTCTCTGCTGTTACATTATTTGCCGACAGCTTATCAATAATTTCCTGCAGCGTAATGTCATGCTCAGCAT
Organism: Acutalibacteraceae bacterium; assembly: GCA_963586665.1. Classification (GTDB taxonomy): domain Bacteria; phylum Bacillota; class Clostridia; order Lachnospirales; family Lachnospiraceae; genus Roseburia. Next base: position 18,163 of record CAVABC010000002.1, on the reverse strand, counting down.
CTGTATTTTCCAACAGTATTTTTGCTAAATATAGGATCTTGAGCTTCTGATTGCTTCTCGCCCCACGTCTCTGAACCTCCACCTGGATTTCCATATTCTCTGCCATAGCAACACCCCCGATACCTTTGTTGTCAATATTATATCAGAGTTGTCGGATGTTTGGTAGTCCATAAAATCGGTCTTGCTATTTGTTGTTGTCCTTATCGCTTATCACTCAGTATACTATTTAATGTATGACTCAAAATCATTGAACCTATGTTCCACGAAGTTTTTCTTTTTCCTACAATTCGGACACCAGATATATTTTTGATGTCCTTTTTCTCTTGCCCCTGATTTCTTTCTTGGAATTGGAAACTTCAATCCACAATCAGGACAGATGCAGGTTGAAATAGTATATTGTTGTTTCTTCATGTTACCAGTCCTCATCGAATTCGTCCATGGCGTCATCTACACCGTCTGCGTAGTCCTTATCGGTCTTATATCTCTTATCGTCATAATCGCCATCCATATAGATGTCGTCATAACCATCATCATAAGATTTATATGAAGAACTTTTCTTTGAGTTGCTCTTATTGCTGTTACTCTTTGTTCCGCCGCTATATGATGAACTGCTATGTGAAGAGCTGCTTCCGGTATATGGCTTATGCAGATAGCAATAACTACTGTTTGGAGCCTGCTTATTATCACATCCGGTTTTTATACATCTCGGTTCACTTGCTTCATCAATTGCACCGATTACAGCCATAATACCAATTACCACAAAAACTGCTAACAGGTTCTGACCAAATGAATTCTTTCTCATACGAATCTCCCGCCTTTCTGCTTAGATAAATCAGAGTAATCCCTGACGTTCTTAGGATGATTCTATTATTACAAATTACGAGTCCATAAATCCTCTCTTGTTCATCGAATCTTTGTTCGTGTTCGCTAAAACCGCAAGTTGGCAAGCAGTGCCCTCGTACGTACACGAGCGCATTTTGTTAGCAGAAAAAGCAATAAAAAAAGTGGTAACGACTGTCTTATCATTACCACTCGAACAACTGTTCCCTGTGGGAATCGAACCCACAATTATAGCTTAGGAGTTCAAGTTCCTACAGAAAATATATGTTTTTCTGCGTCAATATAAGTCAAGGAAAGACTTGATTTTACTGACTTTCCTGTAAATCCATGTCAAAATAAGAAAACTGAAAATCATCCAAGTTAAGCACCTCTCGCTGACAAATGAGTGACACTGTCACCCTGAGGGTTCAACTATTCCGTTCCTGCGAATTCATATTTATGGCTACCATTCTCACTCTGTATGCGGTAATGATAACACTGTTTTCTTATTAGATTACTTATATTATAACGTGTGCGAGGTCGTATGTCGATGGATTTTTGACCATTATTAAAATATTCTTACTCAGATTTATCTTCTGATATCAGCATACATAACTCATCTGATAATAATGCATTCAATGCTGACTTGTGTTCCAATAATTGTTCACATGATCCAACAATTATCTCAGAAAATTTTGTTTCTCCAGGCCTTCTTCTTAATACCAAATCCAAATTCTTTGCTTTCGATAAATTCAATTCATTTCCTTTTAACAATGTCATTGGCTTTGCGTTACCCGCGACAAAAAATCCTAAAGTAGCACTAACATTACCCGCAGCTAATGAGCATCGTATTCTATTCTTTTCAATTTTCTCCTAACAGAACCTTTTACTTCTTTTTCATTCTGTCCCCTTTTGCAAAAATCAAAATCGTTTTCTTCCAAGGAACCCTTATAACACTTCTCAAAAAATGTGGCTGCATCCAGCTTTGTATGTAATCCTGTAAGATGCAGATAATTGTCCTCATGTGCACTTACTATATAATATTCACTTTTTTCAAACGCTTTAGAACATAGTAAATATTCATATTCAACATAATATTTCTTATATAAATCTGCACATTGAATAACGGTTTCTTTTACGCGTTGCGAAAAGCTCTTTTGTTCTTCCATTAAACCTCCATATAGTAAAATAGAAGGATGACCTCGCAGTCATCCTTCTACTAATTTTTCACAGTTTATTCTGCAATGGGAATGGGTTTTCGGTCTCCATCCCGACCACTGGAACAGGTTTAAGGTCTCTGTTCCGACCTTATAAGTATCTCTTTTTGTACTTTAATTATACATCCTATCCCTCAAATAGTCAAAGAATTTTTCTTCTTTGTATAAAGCTATTCTATACTTTATTATATGCATTGCCATTGAAAAAAGAGCCCGACACATCAAGCTCTTTCTAGGTGTTGTCCGAAGACGTCCACCGCAATTCATAGACACAATATACTATATAACCAAAATTTGCGCAAGTTGTATTAACAAATTAACTGCATATTTGTGTCACCAATGGTGTCACAAAATCCACTTATTATACCTTCATTGTCTTTGTCAATGATGTAAGCAACGCTGACATCTCCGGATTTCCCAACACTTTCATCAACAACTCTGCATCCACTCCATCAGGCACTGTAATCGTACTGTTGCCTTCATCCTGAGCTTTCATCTGCGGATTGAGATTTTCCTTATTATAAAAGGCATTCTCCATAAGCTCCGCATTCTTCCTTCGGTCTTCATCGAGGATATGGCCATACACTTCCGTTACCATGTCCGCCTGTGCATGACCGGAATCTCCCTGGATTGCTTTAATATCTCCGCCACTGAGTTTCAGCTTGTAGGTGACACTGGTATGACGCAGACTGTGAAATACGACATCCGGCAGTCCCAGCTCATCTATGATATCCTGCATCTTCGTCCTCAGATAACTGTCTCCTATAGGAAACCCAAAAGTTGTTGCCATGACCAGATTATAATTCTGATACTCATTCCCCAGTGCTTCAATGATTTCTTCCTGATCCTTTTTCAGATCGATCAGACATTGTGCCACCGATTTCGGAATGAACACCTTTCGCTTGCTGCTATCCGTCTTTGGTGATTTTAACACCCTGACCGTTTTATTATTTTTCTTCTGGCTTGGGAATATCAGTATGATATCCTTGGAATTCAGCTCTTCCACTGCCTGTTTCGATACACGCTCTACTTCCTTATTGATGTAAACATATGCCCGGTTGGCAGCAATCGCCTCTTCTGAAATATCCATTGCATCCCAGGTCAGCCCCAGCACTTCCCCAATTCTGAGTGTTTCCATAAATGCAAGATGAAATGCTATTTTGAGCATTTTGTTATCACAGACCTCCAATGCCTGCATAAGCATCTCTGCTGTCCAGATCTCACGCTCCTGCTTCTTTGCTTTCGGAACGGTTGCATCCACAGCCGGGTTCTTTTCCATCATATCCCACTTTACTGCTTGACAGAAACAGCTCCTTAATACCTTATGTATCTCATTTACTGTACTTTCCGTGATTGTTCCTGTCCCATCCGGATTCTTCGTACTCTTCACCGCCGGCATTTTAAGAAGATCCTTATAATACTTTTCCATAAAATGCGTGTTGATGCTTGTCAGTTTGGTATCTCATATACTTCCGGTCCCATCATTTCTTTCATGACCTCATTCATTCCCATGATCACTACCGGTCTGATCTCCGGTGAATTCTCCAAAGCATCTGCTCTGAGCTGTTCATGGGTAACTCCCATACGATCCATCAGATCATTGGTGACCAGAATAGATGCACGTCCATCTTCGCTGCTCTCCATTACAAAACGATATACAACTGCCAGATCCTCCATTCTGTCATGCGGTACATTTGCAAGCAGATCAGCGTTTGCATCCGCTGAAATGACTTCTACTGAAAGTTTCTCTTTCATGTTCTCATAATCCATAAGAGCACTTACATCAATAGAAGGGGCTCTGTCAAGACCATCAGCAATGACCATTGTTGCACTGGCAAGCACTCCGGCATAATCATCCGTGTGCTCATAGCTTGCAAAAGCACTCTCAATATTGAAATTAACTCCCACATTGCTGCCTTCCGGAACAACCGACATAGCCTCATAATTCTGATTGGTCTTCTCCACATTATTGAAGATGATCCTTACGTCGTCATAGCCTCTTTCATAGAGCTTTTCTTTGATATCCTCAGCAAACTCCAGCTTAAATGTTTCGTAATCCATCGTTTTCCTCTCCTTCTCACCAGAAACCGTAAAATCCATAACCCTGTATTCATCCGGGATATTCTTACGGTCTCCATCGTAATATTCTGTAAAAGATTCCTGTGTATCTCTCACATATCCATAATCTGTAAACTGTCCCATTTCGTTAATGGCCACATCCCTGCCGTAAGCCTCATAATCAATGTAATCTGCCAGATAATCCGGAACTTCCATCATACCGAGTTCTTCGATATAGTAACGTCCCAGATCCGCATCGCTTTCTACTCCCGGATAGATTTCATACTTATCCAGGTTATCAATAAGATTGATCACATCTTTAATGCTGCCTGTATAATCACTGATCTGCATTGCCGCCTGTAAATGGTTATAATCATGATCATCCAGCTCATCGAGCTTGGAAGCCAGATAATTGAGTTCATCCAGGTTTTCATATTCTCCCAGCTTTTCATACAGCCCATCAACATAACAGTCATAATCACTAATGAACCATTCTTCATAAGGATTACCGAAATCATCTTTTGAGCCGATTCCAATTCGTTCAAATACTTTTTGCAGTTCTTCTGATGTGGTGGGAAACTTCACCCATTCGCCCACCAGCTCACCCTCGTTGTATTTTCCAAGATTAGTGATGTAGGCTTCAAACGGACAGTCATGGTCATATTCATATGCCATGCAATTTCCTCCTGATTTTATTTTTCAGGTCGTCACCTGTTTTTTGGCATCAAAAAAGCGCCATACCCATCACCAATCCGGTAATGAGCTGACGCTTCATTCTTGATCCATATTCTTTTGCAAAAGATAAACAAATGTCTGACCGCTCTCGCGTTTCATGTCTCATTTGTCTATGATAATATTATCACACCCTTATTCTGAAAAAAAGAGGCAAAATAGTAGTCAAACCGTAGTCATTTGTAACAAAATAGTAGTCAAACCGTAGTCGTTCGTCGCGGTTATTCAGATTCCTGCGCTTTTATTCCTTTCCACGATATCAAACCAAGTATCGCAGTAACTACAAAACATATTATCATAAGGGTGTTTCTCTGTAATTTTTTCATCACATTCTGCATTACGCAAATAGTACTCTTGTGAAAAAATCTCTTGCACATACAAACATACCTGCAATAATATCCCATGCACCCATTATTAAATAACTTACCACCAAAATAGCAACCGCTATTCCAAAGTTATTCCATTGCTGTAACACTAATGCGATAATTGCACATAACATAATAGTCAGATTAAATGCTATTGCCGCCAATCCATATATTCTCGATAAGATTGTCACCACATAAAATAAAATGGTTAATACAAGAATCATTGGTAATGCAATTATTTTTCCCAGTAATTTTAACACAAACATTATTCAATTCTCCCTTCCTTCTTCTCATTTTTTACTTTGTAATCTATCAATTTCAAAACATAATCAGGTATCTCACTCACACCCCGTTCCCAGTCCTGCATCGTTCTATACGGAATTCCAAGCCATTCAGCAAATTCTTTTCTGTTCATATTTGTCTGTTCACGGACCTTTACACACATAGCAGACATTCTTTTTTTCCTTCCTTCTTTATCAAACTTTTCATTTTCGATTACCACTCCATCAGGTAATACAAAATCATAATTTTCAAAATTATCCATATCTGCCTCCATATACGGAATCCGTGTCTATTTGTCAATTTAGATTATATACACGGAATCCGTATGCGTCAAGTCATTATTTGCCACTTACAGCAAACTGGGGATAATCATGGTTAACCTCTGCCTGATAATAGCCACTGATTGTACTTGGTGCATTGAACAATATAGCCAGCAGATATTTCTTGATATTATGCACTTTTGTAGTGTTTGATTTCATACATCCCATTGCATATTCAATATGCGAACTGGTCAATTTCAGGAATTTACTTCTGACCAGTTCAGCCGGATATTTGTTGGATGCTACTACAATTTCATTGTTCTTGCATAACACTGTTTCCAAAATCAGATCAAAGATGCCATTAAGCAACTCTTTGTCAAACGGATATCTCTCTAACAGAATATCCAGATTAAGATTATCCCTGATAAGTTCTGCATATGCCTGTACATCGGATCCTATCGCATCATTTTCTGATACGATAAGATTAGATTCAGTATTACTAAACTCAGTATTATTTATATTATTCTTATTAGTGTGAATATTTTTCACTTCTGGAAGTGTAATTTCTTCACTTCTAGACATGACATTTTTACACTTCAAGACATGTAATTTTTTCACTTCTGAAACTCCCTTTTTTAGCTCAGAAGTGAAATTTCTACACTTCTGAACATCCTGCACCATAAACTGTTTCAGATAAATCATAGTTGGTTTTCCCTGACCCTGACGCTTCTTTTCAATCAAACCTATCCCAACATCCGTGTCCAATTCTTTCATTATGGATATCGCCTTTTTGTTGCTGCATCCCATCGCATCCATGATATCTTCAAGCGAATAATATATGTAAGCTCTCCCTTCTTCATCCATCCACTGATTTTTCATGGATAGTGACATCCTATCCAACATCAGTCCGTACAATACCTTTGCCTCCACTGATATTTTTTTGAAATACGCTTCCGTAAATAATAACTTTGGTATCTTATAAAATGAAAACTGATCCGCTTCTTTTCCATAGAAATAGGATAGTCTTATTCTGTCTTCCATTTGAATCTCCTTCCTGTTCCAGAAGTGCAGTTTCTACACTTCTGAAACATCTTATTTATATTTCTACTCTGACTGTACCTGATCTGCACTCCACTGTTCCAGAAGCTGAATGATTATATTTTCACGTTCTTTCGTTGAATACTGTGAAGAAAAATATTTATCCAGTTTCTTTGCAGAAAAAGATATCTTTGCATCCTTACTCTTCTTCGGCAATGCGTCATTCATTATAGAAATGACACTGAATTGTGTTGCATTGGATAAGTTAGGATAATTCTTCAATGCTTCAACCTGTACCGGCTTTAAAAATCCATTTTCCTTAAAATATTCATATACCCATTTCTGTACCTGTTCATCAAGGTATGAAAGATCAACTCCCATTGAAATAGTTATTTTCTTTATATCAATGCATTCTATAATTTCAGGTATCAAATCTGTAAGGCGAACATATTTCTGCACTTGTCTTGCTTTCAATCCTACCTGTTCTCCCACTATAGATGCTGTTTTCTTTCCTGACTTGTCGCACTCAGTGCCACAAGTTCCATCTATATCAACCCTTGCCCCCTGCCTTCTCATAGCATCCATTTTCATTTTCAAGCTAAATGCTCTTTCACTCGGAAGTATCTCTTCCCTTTGAATATTTGCATCTACCATTTTTATAATGGCTTCATCATCAGACATTTCCTTCACGATTGCCGGAATCCTTTGTAATCCTACAATTCCTGCAGCATGTAAACGCCTGTGACCAGAAATCATTTCATAATTTCCGTTCTGATCCGGTCTTACAATTACTGGGTTCAGGATGCCATTTTCCCTGATACTATCAACTAGAGTGTCCATCTTTTCATCATCGATCACCTTAAATGGATGATTAGGAAACGCATGAATTCTTCCGATCTCTATTTCCTGAGTACCAGCAATCTCCGGTACTCCCAGTAATTCATCTACTGACTGTAATTTAATCTTTCCTGCTACTCTGCATGCCATAATTACTCTGCCTCCTTCAATACTTCCTTAGTTAATGCCATATATGCAAATGCTGCTTTTCCCTTTGGATCATAGGAATAGATGCTTCCACCCTCCACACTGACCTCTGATGCCCTGACTGACATTGGTATCTCTGTTCCAAATACCTTGATTGATGCAGAATAGGTATCATACACCATCAGGGAAATATCCCTGGCATAATTAGTTCTGTTATCAACCATAGTCAGAAGAATTCCCTCTATCTTGAGCTTTGGATTCAGCTGCTTCTTTACCCTACCGATTGTCTTGATCAGCTGCTGTAAACCTTTGACCGGAAGATATGCCGCCTGCACTGGTATCAGTACAGAATCCGCACATGCCAATGCGTTAATCGTCATCATTCCAAGCGAAGGCATACAATCAATAATGATGTAATCATAAAATTCTCTCAGCCTGTCTACCATAGACCTCAGAATCAGTTCCCTACTCATGGCATTTACTAATGAGACCTCAATCGCCGATAATTCAATGTTGGCAGGTATAAGATCTACATCTTCCTTATGGTGTAAGATTGTTTTTTCTATATTCAGTTTTTCATCATTCACAATGTTCATCATCAGTGTTGCCAGTGAATACTCCATTTCATCAGGCTCCTCATAACCCAGACTGATTGTAAGACTTCCCTGTGGATCAGCGTCTATCAGAAGCACTTTCTTTCCTTCCTGCGCCAGCCCTATTCCGAGATTTACACATGATACTGTTTTACCTACTCCGCCTTTTTGATTTGATACTGCTATTACTCTGCACATATTTTTTCTCCTTTACTAAATCCAGTTACTATTTCTCCATGATTTCAATATTTCCAATATTTCTCTCCGCATCTGTTCCGATGTATAGGTTGATGGGAAGAATCTGTACAACTGTTCATTCTTAAAAACTACTCTGTCTGCTTCCTTCTGTTTTATCTCTCCAAGTATTCCTTCCGCTTCGCTCTCTGTAAGTTTGCCAGCCTCACTTAATTTTTTGATCCTGATTGCCTGCGAAAGTGATGGTGTACACTGGGTTGCCTCCATTGCATCAATAATTTCCTGTTGTTCTTTCTTTTTCAGATAAGATAACTGCACTGCTGGAGTAAATCCCATTGTTCCATCATCCACCTTATCCAATAGAGCCGGTATCAGTTCTGTCATTTTGATATAACGCTGAACTTGCTTTGCACTGTCTCCGCAAAGCTCTCCAATCACATCAATACTTCTCTTTCCCGTATTGTGGTCAACTTGACCACAATTCTTTCTGCCTGCTTTCTTTTTAATGGCATCATATTTCATTTTGTAGGCATAGGCTTTCTCACTTGGTGTAATCTGCTCTCTCTGTAAGTTGGAATCTACCATAGTCACTACTGCTTCATCATCCTGCATCATGCGGATTATCACAGGAATTTTCTTATACCCCAGTCTCTCCGCTGCATATTTTCTTCTGTGACCTGAAATGATTTCATAATAACCTTCTTTCCTCGGCCGGACGATCAATGGATTCAGAACTCCATATTTTTTGATACTGTCCTGTAGTTCAATCATCTGACTGTCACCGATTACCTTGAATGGATGATTCGTAAAAGCTCTTAACCGCTCCATTTCAATTTCTACTACTTTTTCATCCGAATCTCTGATATCCGTCTTTTCTGTCAATGACATTTCCTCCTTTTCCCTGAACGAAAAAAATCGCCCAGACTAGAATTTTTAATCTAATCTGAGCGATGCTTCGTCAGGCCTGTTTTCTTCAAGCAAGAAAACCATATTTACATTCATTGACAACCTAAATCTTATCCTACACTTTAGTTATCTCCATTGGGTGCTTGGATAGATTTAGTTCTCGGTGCCCGTTTTGTCTTTTCGGTGCTCCAATTACTCATTTTTATATTTTTTCGGTGCTCGCAAGCACCATAAAATAAAAAATGCAACAATGAATTTTCACGATCATTGTTGCAAAAAATCGATGTTCCCGGCGGGAATTGAACCCACAACTAGCGCTTAGGAGGCGCTTGTTATATCCATTTAACTACGAGAACAAATGCCGTATTTTCAAGCTTTTAAGCCTGTTTCGGTTACGGTGACCTTCTTTATGAACTCAATCACTTTTGTGATGAATCATCTGTTTTCTTATTTCGACATTTCTATATGCCACAGTTCAAATCGAACTCTTAGTTACCGCCTTTTACTCACTCACGGCTTTAACCATGGTTATGTCTTAGGAGGACCCCGTTATATCCATTTAACTAAGGAGACAAATGCCGTATTTTCGGGCTTTTCAGCTCTTTTGGCTCCGGCTGCCATATCTATGAATTCAATCACTCTTGTGATGAATTTCCATTGTATCTTATTTTGACATTCAGGTCAATCCCTGTTGGAATCGAACTCTGACTTATCACTTCTCAACTTCCATAAGTCTCAACCATGATTGAACCTTAGGAGGCTATCGTTATATCCATTTAACTAAGAGAACCCGTATTTACAAACAAATACTACCCTGCATCCAGATGTTTCCTTTGAAACGTCTGCCGATCATCGGCTCACCGATCAGGTCTTTTTTGTTTATACACACATCAAATATAATATCATTACATGACACCTTTATGCAATACATATTTTCATTTGTAATGATATTTTTTTCCTCTGCCACCTCTAAAATGTTTCCAAGCACGCTATACTGGTCACTTTCAATGCCATATGGCATGAAATATGTCTTTACTATTGATAAAATATCCTCTTTCATCACCCTTCTTGATAAAATTGAATACATATCCATATCGTCAAGCGTGAGACTCTCTATAGCATCCTCATTGCCCTCTCTAGCCTCTGCTATGAGCTGGCTTCTGTCTTTTGCATTGACATTCGTGGTCTTTGCCTTTTTGTCTTCTATAGGAAGCAGTACACATCCGTCCACTGAAAGCCCTGACAGCACAGCACCCTTTGACCGCACTACCGACTTGGAATATACCTTTTCAGACAGATAATCACAAACATTCTGTAAATAGAATATAAGTGTCACCCCGAGATTGGGATCGTCACACACACCTGCGTACGACTCCTTTTCTGAGTGTTTTTCGATATCTATGATCTCATCTGTGGTCTTTTCTGTACCTATAAAATACGGATAATAGTAATCCATATCAAAGCTGTCATCCTCATTATAAATCCCCCTGACTGTGATGCCCATATTTGGTGCCACATCACATGACAGCTCCGCAAACTCGTTCCCCTCAGAATCCTTTGTTACCTTTATCTTCTCCGGTTTGTTGATTATCTTCTGGATGAGTACATCCAGATCTTTTTTGTTAATCTCTGAAAATCCAATAGTTCTAAGGAACTTATGCATTATTTATATCTCCCGAATAATATCCTCTTTATCATCATATTACCTGAAGGATTGAAACGTTCTTTTCGAGCATTAAATTCATCTTGTCATGAATTTTTAAACTGTTGTTGTCCTTTGCACCGAGTATCATTATGATCGGATTTTCAGGATCAATGGTCTGTGAAATGACCACGCCTTCTTCTTCGGCATTTGTCTTTACCGTAGTACCGACCGGATATTTTGCAACAGACGATAACAGGTTTTTAACTACCTTTTTTTCAAACTTTGTGCCTGCTGACTCTACTATATCCTTTAATGCATCCTGAACAGACATGCGTTTGCACTCCATGCCTGATATCAGGCTGTCAAATGCATCACATGCCTGTATTATCTTACATTCCAATTCCTTATTTTTCTGCTTCATAGGGAATCCTGTTCCCTCCATATTCTCGTGATGTGATAAAACCATCTTCATTGAGATCGGAGCGATCCAGTTTTCCTCTTCAAGCGCAGAATATCCGAGTATCGTATGCTTTTTGTATTCAAACATCTCTGCCGGATCTGCATTTGAAAAATCCCTGTTTTTGTACGGTGTGACTATGAACCTCAGACCTATGTCATGAAGCAGACAGCCAACCGCTATATTATATTTCCGCTTTTCATCAAGCTTTAGTTTGCGTGCCACCATAACAGATAAAAGCGTAACCATGACGGTGTGCTCATAAAGATTTGCACCGCGCTCCTTTATATCCACGATACTGTCCACAGGTATCTCATTTATTTCTCTTACAATGTCATTTGCAATGATCTCAAACTCCTTGAGCGATTTGCCATCATGGTAAATGTGTCCCTCCATGAGTCTACGCACCTTCTGGACATATTTGTCAAAACGAGCCGGATCAATGATAGGATTAGGATCCTCGTAATTCTCATAAGGATCTTCTATCATTATCGAATCCACTCCAAGAGACTGTATCAGTGGTATGTATTCACTTTTTATCTGAGTTCCGCTTGGAATCAAAACATCGTTCTTATCTGTTAAAATCGGCTCCGCTAAAACCTCACCGCCAACCAATATGCTGACTGCTTTTATCCTCATAGACTAAACACCCCATTGTTATTTTTCTGCAGGTTTATTTGCCTCCTTAGCCATATTCAACGCTTCCTGCTCTTCGTCTGCTAAAACAATAATGGAATTTCCACCAACAATCTCCTTGATGTATGTGTAACATCCCTCTCTGCTGTGGACTGCATTCAGTACGAAACCATCATCCTGACCATTTAACATGGCAAGTGAAAAACTGAGCTTACCACCCATCTCATGAAATGCATCGTATTTTACAAGTCCGATCTTCTGGAATGTTCCTTTCATGTTAGTAAATAATTCTTCTATATTCTTTTCGTTTGCTGAATTTGACGCGATCAGATCATCTACCTGATCCAGTCTTTTAAGTATTGTATCCTCGAGTGACTTTGCTGTCTTTCCACTCATGAACACCTTATATCTTTTTTTGAGCTTTCCGACCTGTACCATATTTACGATGATCAGTATGAGTAAAATAATTACAACACCTGCTAATCCTAAAATAATGTAGTCGGAATCGAATCCTAAATATTCAGAAATCATCTTTTACTCCTATCTATATTGTCGGTCATTTTGCATAATTTTTAAATAGTCTCTTTGTCCTATTTTCACTCATTTTACTGTATTTCAAACAGAAATATGTAAATTTTCACAAAAATAGTATATTTATACTATTATTTGTGCCAGTTTCACACAAGGATCCTAATTTTAATTAGAAATTAATTTTCTGTATGGATTGTTCCTATGAGATCAATTATACGATCAAGTTCTTCATGAGAATAATACTCTATCTCAATCTTACCTGCCTTGTCATTCTTTCTGTTGATAAGAACTTTTGTTCCCATAGTCTTTTTGAGTCTTTCTTCGAGATCCTTGTAAATTGCCTCCATCTGAGGATCAACAGTTTTCTCTGCTTTAGCCTTTTTCTTGTTATTCTGTAAAGATTTTACAAGCTTTTCAGTATCTCTTACACTGAGTTTCTGATCAAAAATCTGCTGTGCAAGTGTATACTGCAATTCCTGATCTTCAATTCCCAGAAGTGCTCTTGCATGGCCTGTTGTAAGCATTTCATCGATTACCATCTGCTGTACTTTTTCATTGAGCTTCAATAATCTCATGGAATTTGTCACTGCTGTTCTGCTCTTTGATACACGCTCAGCAACTTCATCTTGTTTCAGATTAAATTCTTCTATAAGTCTCTTATAAGCAAGAGCCTCTTCAATAGGATTTAAGTCCTCTCTCTGGATATTCTCTATAAGGGAAATCTCCATGATCTGCTGATCAGTCAGCTTCTTTATGATAACAGGTACTTCTTTTACTCCTGCCATTTTTGCTGCTCTCCAGCGACGCTCTCCGGCTATGATCTCGTAGTAATCATCTCTCTCCTGACACAGAAGCGGCTGTAAAATACCAAACTGTTTGATAGACTCCGAAAGTTCTATAAGAGCATCCTCATCAAACTTCTTTCTCGGCTGGTCCCTGTTTGGCTCAACCTTCTTTATATCCATCATAACAGCATCGGCTGCATGCTCACTCTTAGGCTTAACAGGCTTTGAAACCTTGTCCGTGATAAGAGAGTCAAGTCCCTTACCTAATCCTTTTTTTGCTGCCATATTAAATATCCTTTCTATCAATAATTTCCTTAGCCAGATTTCTGTAGCTTTCCGCTCCGGCAGATTTGCTGTCATACATATTGATTGGGATACCATATGAAGGAGCTTCTGCCAATCTGATATTTCTTGGGATCATTGTATTGTAGATCTTGGTGTCGAGATTTTTCTTTACCGTATCAACTACCTGATTTGAAAGATTTGTCCTGACATCGTACATTGTAAATACCACACCTTCAATCTGTAAATTGGGATTTAATCTCTCCTGAACCAGATTTATAGTATGAATAAGCTGGCTCAATCCCTCCAATGCGTAATATTCACACTGGATAGGCACCAAAACAGTATCGGCTGTAGTCATTGCATTGACAGTCAGCATATTAAGTGACGGTGGACAGTCAATAATGATAAAATCGTAATCATCTTTTATGTAATCAACTGCTGTCTTTAATATGTACTCTTTGTCACTGATGCCGAGCAGCTCTATCTCCGCTCCTGCCAGATTGACATTAGATGGAATGACTGAAAGATTATCAACAACAGTTTTCTGAATACTCTCTGCTATAGAACACTCGTCAAGCATCAGATTATAAACTGTGTTTTCCACCTCATCTTTATCAACACCAAGTCCACTTGTCATATTGCCCTGCGGATCAAGATCTATTGCCAAAACCTTTTTCTTTTTTTCAGCCAAACATGAAGCCAGATTAATAGACGTAGTTGTCTTACCAACTCCACCTTTTTGGTTTGCTATTGCTATAATTCTGCCCATTATATATCCTTTCGCAACTATCCGTAAGTTACCCTTTCTATTAAAAATCAATAACCAGCATAATTATCCAGTCAACACTATTTTGCGTTACCGCTCCCACTTTACAGTTCAGACAATAACTATTTTTTATGAATAGTTGCTAACTTTCAAAATATAAGCACACATAAAATGTGTGCTTAATTATTATATCACTGTTTTTTACATAATACTACACAAAAACAATGTTTCACGTGAAACAATTTTCTACTTTTATTACTTTAATTCTGAATTGGAGTAACAACAGGCTTGCCATCTCTGTCAAGCAACGGAGTTAAACCTCCTGCATATCCGCTCTGACGAAATAAGTAATTTACTCCTGTCACTTTATCCACTAGAACTTCAGTTACATTCATTGTCCCCTGTGAATAAACTTTCTCAAATCTTTGATCCTTGCTCATAACATCCTCCCTGTAATATATGTATTTATTGATTGTTCTCTTTTGGGTAATCATCACAGAATAATTGTATGATATGATTTACCTTTTCCGGTGCATCCATAAAATAATTATGTCCGCTGTCCTTTACAATAAATAGTTTACTACTTTTGAACTTCATGTGCCATAGTTTCATAGACTCATGTATAAATGTTTCACGTGAAACATTTACTCAAACAGTTTTAGATACTCATTTACAGAACGTGACATTTCTCTGGAAAAATCAGAATTGTACTTTCTATTGCAAAAAGCTTTGCACCAGTCTTCATAGGATTGCTTTCTGTATTCTCTATGAAGCATATCGCGTAGCTGTTCACCATTCATACTTTTATATCCATTCTCGTGGACAATGTACTTCATATCACATCTTTCAGACTTGCTTCTCTCATTCAGCTGTTCTGTCGGATAACCGAACACAAGCATAGCTGCCGGAAATACATAATCCGGCAGATTGAGTAGCTCCCTATGTATCTCATAATTTTCCATAATATCTCCGATATAGCATGAGCCAATTCCCATACTTTCAGCCGCCACTACCGCATTCTGAGCCGCGATCACCGCATCACTGACAGCCAGCATCAGATCTCCTGCTCCCGGTTTTCTAGGTTCACAGCCTGTATCCATAAATGCATCATACCATTTTTTGCAATCTGCGCAGAATATCAAAACCATTTTGCCTTTAGCAATAAAAGGCTGATTATCACAGCTTACCGCCAGTTTATCCTTCAGCTCCTGATCTGTAATGTCCAGTATCGTGTATAGCTGCTGACATCCGGCAGATGGTGCTTGTGTTGCAGCTTTCAGAATAATTTGTTTTGCCTCATCTGGTATAGGTTTATCCTCGTAAATCCTTACTGATTTTCTGTTGTATAAACTCTTGATTATTTCATTCATGTGTTAATACCTCTATTTCTTATCTTATATTTTATATTATACTATTATCGTATATTTCACCTTATATTTGTATCTTATACCATTATCATATATTTCGCCTTATATTTTTATCTTATACTATTATCATACATTTTCACCTTATATTTGTATCTTATACTATTATCATATATTTCGCCTTATATTTTTACCTTATACCATTATCATATATTTTCATCTTATATTCTTTTCTTATACTTTTTACTGTATAGGTTGCTCAAATTCCTTATCCACTCTGTTAAGTGTGACCTATCTAATTCTCTTAACGCACAAAAATATATCTCATAAGATTGTTTATCCTCAGATTTCATTGTGTTTAGTACATTTTTTGATCCGAAATAGTATAAACCATTGATATCACAGTATATTTCAAGGCTTTCCACTAAAAGTAAATGCCATCTATAATACCCTTCTGCATCTTCATGACCGATACGATTAAGCATTTTCTCACACCATTTTAGCTCATCTTCAATCTCAGAAGTTGTTTTCCGAGGCATATTATCTACATAATATCTTACATCATCAATTAATTTCTGTCCGATTTGCTTATTATCAAGAATAATTTTCCCATTATAAACTTGAACAAAATCCTGTGGATCATAATTGCCTTCAAACAATTCAACAAGATATATAAAAACATCCAGCACTGTATCGTCTATAATATTAGTATCATGCTTATTTATATTATCAGTAATAATAAGAGCATCGAAATCGCTGTTTTCATTATTAGTTCCATTTGAAAATGATCCGTAAATAATAATAGAATACGGATTATATGTCTCTATAAGATACTGTACTATTTTATCTTCTGTTTCCATAATATTATAACTCCATTACCATACATGAGTCAGATGCTGCAAAACCTAATGCTTCATACAAAGGACGTCCCATAGCCGTTGCATCAAGACTAATTTCTGTTACACCGTTTTCTTTAGCTTCCTTAATTAACAATTCAACCATTCTCTTTGAAATACCTATTCTTCTGTACTGTTTATGAGTATATACATTCATTAAATGCGCTCTTTTGCCTGTAGGATGTAAAAAAGTCGGCATAACCCAAATGTATGATAAACTGGCACATCCAACACAACCTTTTGTCCATCAAAAGCAAGAATAGTGGTCTGATTACCAGTTTCAAAATACTTTTTACTCTCATTCACAATAACTTCATCGTATTCATAATCATCCGGTAAGTCATTAACTTCTCTTAACATTTCCAACCTGACTTTCATTAAATCCTCAATATCATCTTTATTTGTCCTTTTATAATTAATCTCACTCATAAACGTACTCTCTTTCTTATGTTAAATATTGACAATTTATCATACAATAACTTACATTAAAAAGACTTGTCATAAACTCTTCATTATCAACATATTTCAAATCAGTTACTTTTTTAATATAAATTGTAAATATTCTTTGCTTGATGCCATATGTTTATTCTTTTGACCAGCATATCAATATCAGTATATCATACAACTGTTTCACGTGAAACATTAGACCTCTTTTTTCTTTATATTGATATTGTTATTTTGGTATTTAATTATATTCATAATACAATCCACTATAATTTATATCTTATTAAATTTTAAAATATATAAATTTGCGTTATTTACTTAACCAATTACACTCTATATTTTATCTTTAAATATTACATCTAATAATAAATTAATCTTTTTACTTTCTATAAATAACTACTCTCTTTATTTATATCTAATACATATATTTATACATTTACTTACACATTTATATATATTTTTTTAATACCTCTTCTTTGTTTTCCACAACCTTAGAAAATCAGCATATCTGCTATCCAATACGAATTTTACGCAGCTACTTAGAGTATGTTAGAAATTACTCAAAACACAGCAGTGCCCATACACGGATGTATGGGCAAACCGTTCCGCGCCTGGATGGCGCGTTAAAGGTGTCTGCGTCCTAATCTCATAATCTATACTGTAATTTCTTACAAACTCTTAGTAGCGGAGTACCTATGAGTATTGGATAGCAGATATGCTGATTTTTGTAGAGAGCCAAAAAAAGTATATTTTACCACTATATAATAAAAAGCTTTCTAGAAAGATAACTATATAAATATAGAAAGATATAAAGATAAAAATAAAGATATAAATGTAGATATAGATATAAATATAAATATAGATATAATCATAAATGTAGAAAAAGAGGAATGTTTCACGTGAAA
>CAVABC010000001.1:119413-146984 GCA_963586665.1 Acutalibacteraceae bacterium | reverse complement strand
TGCTGTCAAGTATGCCAAATTAGAATATGCAGGCACGAAGCCTGCACATTCTAGTATGTCGTATCTGGTTTAATTTTATTACATTCTCTCGTGGCATGTACGAGCGATTACATCAAGCTGCTGCTCTCTTGTAAGATCGATGAATTTTACTGCGTATCCTGATACACGGATTGTGAAGTTTGCGTACTCCTCTTTCTCAGGATGCTCCATTGCATCGATAAGTTTTTCTTTTCCGAATACATTTACGTTGAGGTGATGTGCACCCTGATCGAAGTATCCGTCCATTACGTTTACAAGGTTGTCAACTCTCTCGTCCTCGTTATTTCCGAGTGCGCCAGGGTTGATTGTCTGAGTATTTGAAATTCCATCAAGTGCCCACTCATATGGAAGCTTTGTAAGTGAGTTAAGAGATGCGAGAAGTCCGTTCTGCTCTGCACCGTATGATGGGTTTGCTCCAGGTGAAAGAGGCTCTCCCGCTTTACGTCCGTCTGGCATTGCTCCTGTAGCTTTTCCGTATACTACGTTTGATGTAATTGTAAGGATTGATGTTGTTGGCTCTGAATCACGGTATGTGTGATGCTTCTTTAATTTGTCCATGAATGTCTTAAGAAGCCATACACCGATCTCATCTGCGCGGTCATCGTCGTTTCCGTATTTAGGGAAGTCTCCCTCGATCTCGAAGTCTTTTGCAAGTCCGTTCTCGTCACGTACTACTTTAACCTTTGCATATTTGATTGCTGAAAGAGAATCGATTACATGTGAAAATCCTGCGATTCCTGTTGCAAATGTTCTCTTTAAATCTGTATCCATGAGTGAAAGCTCTGCTGCCTCATAGTAGTATTTGTCATGCATGTACTGGATAAGGTTTAATGTATTTACATAGATGTCTACTAACCAGTCCATCATCTTATCGTATTTTGCCATTACCTCGTCATAATCAAGATACTCTGCTGTGATAGGTGCGTAGTTTGGTCCTATCTGCTCGCCTGATTTCTCATCAACACCACCGTTGATAGCGTAAAGGAGACATTTTGCAAGGTTTGCACGAGCGCCGAAGAACTGCATCTCTTTACCTGTCTGTGTTGCAGATACACAGCAGCAGATTGCGTAATCATCACCCCATACTGGCTTCATTGCATCGTCGTTCTCATACTGGATTGAGCTTGTCTCGATTGAGATACGTGCTGCGTAATCCTTGAATGTCTGAGGAAGTTTTGATGAGTAGAATACTGTAAGGTTTGGCTCAGGTGCTGGTCCCATGTTCTCTAATGTATGGAGGAAACGGAAATCTGTCTTTGTAACCATTGAACGTCCATCCACACCTGTTCCGGCTACATCAAGTGTTGCCCATACAGGATCACCTGAGAATAACTGGTTGTATGAAGGGATACGTGCAAATTTAACCATACGAAGTTTCATTGTAAAATGATCGATAAGCTCCTGTGCCTCCTGCTCTGTGAGGATACCCTTGTCCATATCTCTCTTGATGTAGATGTCGAGGAATGTAGATACACGTCCTACTGACATTGCTGCACCGTTCTGTGTCTTGATAGCTGCGAGGTATCCGAAGTATAACCACTGAACTGCTTCTTTTGCGTTTGTTGCAGGTCTTGAAATATCGTATCCATAGATCTCTGCAAGTTTCTTCATATCCTCAAGACATTTGATCTGCTCTGCGATTTCTTCTCTTAAACGGATAACATCGTCTGTCATCTGTCCGCATCCGCAGTTTGCTTTGTCTTTCTTTTTCTCTGCGATGAGGTGGTCAAGTCCGTATAATGCTACTCGACGGTAATCACCAACGATACGTCCACGTCCGTATGTATCAGGAAGTCCTGTAAGGATCTTTGCGTGACGAACCTTCATCATCTCAGGTGTGTATGCATCGAATACGGCTGTGTTGTGTGTTTTATGGTATTTTGTGAAGATTTCTTTGAGCTTGTCGCTTACTTCATAGCCATATGTCTCAGCGGCCTGTACTGCCATCTTGATTCCTCCATATGGCATGAATGCTCTCTTTAATGGCTTGTCTGTCTGAAGACCTACGATCTGCTCGAGATCTTTTAATGACTCATCGATATATCCAGGGCCGTAAGCTGTGATTCCTGTTACAACCTCTGTCTCCATGTCAAGAACTCCACCCTTGGCACGCTCCTCTTTCTGTAATTTCTGGAGAGCATCCCACAGCTTGTTTGTAGCATCTGTTGGATCTGCTAAAAAGCTCTCGTCTCCGTCATATGGAGTGTAGTTGTCCTGAATGAACTGACGAACGTTGATCTCTTCTTTCCAAAGACGTCCTTCAAATCCATCCCACTCTTTCATTTCTATCATTGCGATATCCTCCTAAAAATAGACAGCTTTGTGCTGCTTTATAAAGTTGAATTGTTACCATGAATTATATCAGACAGGCTACGCGAATTTTGTCGCTTATTAGTCGCTTCTGACTGTAGTTAGTATATACTGACCGTTATTTTTTTGTCAATATGTTTTGATGTTCAAATTTTGATACATTCCCATTTTACATTCTAAGTTCGGATGAGGTGGGCTGCATAATGGTTCAGATGACTCAGGTCTACGCGGCTAAGACGCTGTAGGAATTATGATGATTGTTTTTATAACCAGGACGCAACCGGCTTTTACGTGCCTTCTATGGCGCGGAACGCCTTGCCCGTGCTTCCATGCACGTGCATTGCTACAAGTTGACATAATTCTTACAGCCTCTAAGCAGCTTCGAATTCGTCATCTGAACCATTATGCAGCCCACCTCATCCTTACTTTACGACAATATCGAAAAAGAGCCAACTGTCCGGGTTTATTGCCCAGACGGTCGGCTCTTTTTGTTATATTTCATGTGGTTGTCCCACTTATCCGTCAGTCATATAACACTCTTATAATAGACTATTTTTCTCAATAACACAATGGGGTTTTAGAACTATTTTGCATATTTTAATACCAAACGCATAAAACATTCTAATCCGCACGAACCGCCCATCGCATTTTTGTTGATCTGGCGCGTCCATTCTTGGCACATTCCTGTGCCGACGGACGTATCACATCTTTTGAATAGTCGCTGTATATTCCTGCTTTGTATCCTGCTTTGAGTGCTTTTTTGACCAGCTTGTCCTCTCCTGAATGGAAGGTAAGTATGGCGGCTCTTCCACCCGGTTTTAATGCTCCCGGAAGTTTCTCCATAAACTCATAGAGCACTTCAAATTCGCGGTTTACATCTATGCGAAGTGCCTGAAATGTGCGCTGGCAGGTCTTTTTTACAGTATCCTTTTTCTCTTTTTCAGGTAAAAAATCAAGTGTCTGCTCTATGACATTGCGCAGCTTTGTTGTCGTGTCAATGCGGTTGCCTTTTCTGATCTCATCTGTTATCGCTTTTGCCAGCTCCTCGCAGTACGGCTCGTCTGAGTTTTCATAGAGCATGCCACAAAGTTCCTCACACGAGATGTTGTCAAGACGCTCCGCTGCACTGATACCGGCTTTTGGATTAAGTCGCAGATCCAGCGGTCCGTCCACTTTGAATGAAAATCCACGCTCAGGATTATCTATCTGCATTGATGATACACCAAGATCCGCAAGTATAAAATCAAATCCACCGACTTCCTTTGCGATCTCATCTATCGTGCAGAAATTCTGCAGTTTTATGGTGAGAATATCCTCTCCATATCCTGCATATGCCAGACGTTTTTTTGTTTTCTCTGACTCTATCGGATCTACATCGGTGGCGTACATATGTCCCTGCCCCTTGAGTTTTTCAAGCATTGCTTTAGTATGTCCACCATATCCGAGTGTGGCATCAAAACCAACCTGTCCTGGCTTTATGTCCAAAAAATCTATGATTTCCTTTACCATTATTGATATATGCATGCCGGCAGGGGTATTTCCTTTGCTGATGACATGCTCGATGGTGTCTTTGTATTTTTCCGGATTTAATTCTTTATATTTTTCCTCGAATTTCTTAGGGTATTTTCCCTTGTAGCGCACGCGACGCTTGTGCTGTACCTCTTCGCTCATATTCTCCTCCTTACACCATCTGCACCAGCCATACATTGCTTTTTACCATGCAGTATCCAATCACCACTTTTATGAGTTCTGTTGCCTGCACCAGAAAATATACTGTCACAATGCCTAGCCCGGTATATTTTGCCAGCAAAAATGCCACAGGCACAACAATCACCCACGTAAAAACCGAGTCGAACAGGAATGTAACGACAGTTTTGCCACCTGATCTGAGTGTGAAATAAGATGCATGCGTAAATGCGCAGAACGGCATTATAATAGCTGATACTCCGATAAAGCTTGTCGCAAGTGATTTAATCTCGTCTGTTGTATTGTAGATGCTTGGAAATAATCCTCCGACAAGCAGCATAAGTGCTGCCATAATTGTACAGCAGAATACACTAAAAACTATCATCTTGTTGTCAGCATCTTTTGCTTTTTCAAGTTCTCCAGCACCAAGATATTGTCCCACGACTATACTTATGCATGAGCCAAGCTGTATAAATACTATATTGAACAGATTTGTAATTGTCGAAGCAATATTTAATCCTGCTATAACCGATAGTCCTCTCACTGAATAGCACTGTGTAATTACAGTCATTCCTGCAGCCCATATCACTTCATTCATCATCAGCGGAAGTCCTTTGACAGTAATGGCTTTCAGTTCATCAGCCGGTATTCCTATTCCTCTGTATGCACCTGCCAGATATCTGTTTTTGTCAGTATTTTTATGTGCCCATCCAATTACGATCACTGCTTCTATATATCTTGAGATGACTGTCGCAAGCGCAGCACCTGCCACTCCCATCCGTGGCAACGGACCTATTCCAAATATAAGCAGAAAATCCAGCACAGCATTGCTTCCCACTGCCGCAAAACTTGCTACCATAGGCACAAGTGTCTGTCCTGTCTCTTTAATATTTGTTGCATACGCCTGATTTATGGCAAATGGAATAAGTCCGATCAACATGATCTTTATATACTTCATTCCATATTTAAGTGCCTCGTCCGTTGCACCATTTCCGGCAGTATCTGTCAAATATAGCGATATCAGATCTGATCCTTTTGTGACAAAAAGAAGTATAGTAATACCTGTGACCAGAAGCGCTGCATACAGTTTAAACCTGAATGAATACATGTGCCCCTTGTGATTACCTTTTCCAAAGTACTGCGCTCCGAATATACTCGCTGCCGAAACGCCACCAAAAACTGCCAGATTGTATACAAATATCAACTGGTTTACTATCGCCACTCCCGACATCTGTTCTGTCCCAAGCTGTCCTACCATTATGTTGTCCAGAAAACTTACCAGATTTGTTATGGCATTCTGTATTATCATCGGAATGGCAAGCAGCATATACCTCTTATAAAATGCCCTGTCTCCGATATATTTTTGTCTAAAATTATGCATATTTTCTCCCCTTCGCATATCTCTATGCTTAATAGTTTACTATGCCACACCTTCATTTTCAAATAATTTCGCAATTATATAAAAAAATTTTGCGATTTTTCAATCAGAAGATTATAATATAATTAAAGGGTCAATTTACTACACTAAGCTAGTAAATTAGCAGATACACTAACAAAGGAAAATGGAGGTAAATAATGGATAAATCAAAGGTTTATTTCACAGATTTTAAAGCTACAGGACATGAAAATCTGCTTCAAAAACTGCACCGTCTTATGAAAACGGCAGGTTTTGAAAATATTGATTTCACAGACAAGTATGCAGCTATCAAAATACATTTCGGAGAATACGGAAACATCGCATTTCTTCGTCCAAACTACGCAAGGGTAGTTGCCGATTATGTTAAGGAACTCGGTGGCAAGCCATTCCTTACCGACTGCAATACTCTCTATGTCGGCAGCCGTAAAAATGCACTCGACCATCTTGACACCGCATATGTAAACGGTTTTTCACCGCTCCAGACAGGCTGTCATGTGCTTATCGCAGACGGTCTGAAGGGAACTGATGAGACTATCGTTCCTATCAATGGTGAATATGTAAAAGAGGCAAAGATCGGACATGCTATCATGGATGCCGACGTATTCATCTCACTTACTCATTTCAAGGGTCACGAGATGGCAGGTTTCGGTGGAACTATTAAAAATATCGGTATGGGTTGCGGTTCACGCGCTGGAAAAATGGAGCAGCATTGTGACGGCAAACCTAGCGTAAATGAGGCAGAGTGCGTAGGCTGTGGCTCATGCCAAAGGATCTGTGCACACGGTGCCCCTATCATGGAAAACCGCAAAGTACATATTGATCATGACAAATGCGTCGGTTGTGGACGTTGTCTGGCTGTCTGCCCTAAGGATGCCATTGCTGCCGATTTCTCAGATTCGGTTGCCATGCTCAACTACAAGATGGCTGAATACAGTCTCGCCGTATGCAAGGATCGTCCTTGTTTCCACGTATCTCTCATCTGCGATGTCTCACCAAACTGTGACTGCCACGCAGAAAATGATATTCCGATCATCCCTAATGTCGGAATGCTCGCATCATTTGATCCCGTCGCACTTGATCAGGCCTGCGCAGATCTGTGCAACCAGATGACTCCAGTAAAGGGAAGTATACTCGCGCGCAATCTGGCCCATAATCACACCGACTTGAGCCATGATTCACATGACGAGCACGATCATTTCCATATGACACATCCTGATGCCGAATGGAAAACATGTATCAAACACGCAGTAAAAATCGGACTTGGAACAAATGAATATGATCTGATAAGAATCTGATAACAATTTTAACATCTAGTACTGAACAGTTACGAATAATTTAATATTGACACAATCTCGCATTTAAGATAGATTTAAAGTAGCATGTTAGTCAGTGCTAACCAATATTTAGTTACATCGTAACTATTCATTACAGTTATCTGCAACACTGTACCAAATATAGGCGGAAATATAGGAGGAAAAATCATGGAATTTGAAGCATTACTTGAAGCAAGAAGAAGTGTACGTGCTTTTGATGAGACAAAAGTCGTAACCGAAGATCAGATAAAAGCACTGGTAGAAGCCGGTATTCAGGCTCCTTCCTGGAAAAACTCACAGACAGCAAGATATTACTGCATATTAAGTGAAGAAGTAAAGGCAAAATTCTCCGCTGACTGTCTGCCTGAATTTAACGCAAACAGCTCTCACGGAGCAGCCCTCGTTGTTACAACATTCGTCTCAAACCGTTCAGGCTTTGACCGCGAGGGTAATCCTGATAACGAGTGTGGAAACGGCTGGGGATACTACGATCTCGGACTCCACAATGAGAACTTTGTCCTTAAGGCAAAAGAGCTTGGACTCGATACTCTTATCATGGGAATCCGCGACGGAGAAGCTATCCGCAGGGAATTAGACATCCCTGAGACAGAGACTGTTGTCGCAGTTATCGCTGTTGGATACGGAAAGACAGAGCCTGCAAAGCCAAAGCGTAAAGCTCCTGAGGATATTTTGAAGTTCTTCTAGTAACTCATAATACCCTCTAATACATGCATTTATTTTAAAAATACTAAATCCCCACAAGATGTATGTCTTAAATCTTGTGGGGATTAAATTTACTCGTTCTTTAAATTTTTGATTTAAAATACCACTTTATCTGATATAATAATCCCATAGAATTATATCCACCCTCTCAATCATTAAGGAAGGAAATAACATGTCAAAAAAGTTTAACACAACCGCGGTGTGTATTCCATCCGAGCATTACATGGTAAACATTGACAGCCGTTTAAAACAGATAAAACAACTTGTCGATGAAAATAAATATTTTACCATCAATCGTGCCCGACAATATGGGAAAACTACGACTTTACGTGCATTATACCGCTACTTAAAAAGTGAATATTATGTTGTACTGATGGATTTTCAAACATTTGGAAGTATTGATTTTGAGTCTGAACATACTTTTGCAAGTGCGTTTGCAAATTCGTTTGTCAGGTTATTTCTCCGTAATGATATAGATATTGATGATCCTGATATTTATAATCCGGGTAACCCGCTATCCAAACTGACCATTGACTCACAAAATGAGAATTTTTCTTTGCGGATATTGTTTAATGATTTAAAGGATATATGCTCAGTTTCTGACAAACCAATCGTGCTGATGATCGATGAAGTTGACAGTGCCGCAAACAATCAGGTATTTTTAGATTTTCTTTCACAGCTTAGAGCCGGATATATTGACAGAGATTTAGATCCAACTTTCAAGTCGGTAATCCTTGCCGGAGTCTATGACATAAAAAATCTAAAACATAAGCTTAGAAACGAGGATGAACATAAATACAACAGTCCATGGAATATTGCAGCAGATTTTAATGTTGACATGAGTTTTTCAGAAAAGGATATCTATGGAATGTTATCAGACTACGAAAACGATAATCATACCGGTATGGATATTGAACAAATATCTGGACTGATTTATTCATATACATCTGGATATCCGTATCTGGTTTCACGTATATGTCAGATAATGGATGAAAAACTGCCTGAGAAATATTCATCTAAAGAAGATATCTGGACTTCCGATGGATTTAATTCTGCTATCAGAATTTTGTTATCCGAAAAGAACACTTTATTTGAATCACTAAGCGAAAAGCTCAATTCATATCCAAAGCTGGCTGATATGCTTAAAACACTTTTATTCACAGGAAAAACCATAGTATATAATTATTACGAAGAATCTATAAACATTGCCACAATGTTTGGATTTGTAAGAGATAATAACGGAGTACTTGCGATTTCAAACAGAATTTTTGAGACATGGCTTTATAATTTATATCTTTCCACCGCAGAAATGCAAAAGACAGATATCTACAAAGCTTCTTTGCAAGACAAGAGCCAGTTCATTATAAATGGACATCTGGATATGAAGCATATCCTCGAAAAATTCGTTATACATTTCCACGATATTTTTGGTGATATGAATGATAGATTTCTGGAGGATGAAGGCAGACGTTACTTTCTGTTGTATCTGCGCCCTATTATAAACGGTACAGGTAACTACTATATAGAATCCCACACAAGAGATCTTCGCAGAACCGATATCATAGTCGATTATCTTGGTAACCAATATATTATCGAAATGAAAATATGGCATGGCGAGGAATACAATAATCGCGGTGAAAAACAATTAGCGGATTACCTTGACTCATACCATGCCACCACCGGATATATGCTCAGCTTTAACTTCAATAAAAATAAGCAGATCGGTGTACATGAAATAGTAGCAGATGATAAAAAAATCATTGAAGCTGTTGTATAACCCCAAAACAGGAGAGGTCATATCATGTACCTCTCCTGTTTATTATTCAGCTATCAAATTTTTAACATTATGCCTGCTCGATATAGTCCTCTACCGTTTCCTCTAACACTTCTTTTCCGAAAAGTTCTTTGTGCTTTGCCTCCCTTTTCTCCTGAAGTTTTTTGCTGACATTTTCATACTGTACCTTCATTACATATGCCCCGAAAATTGATCCGTAATTGATCTGTCTTGCTGCCATCATAGTGCCGCCTCCCTGCTAAATCTCTTAAATAATTTTAAAGTTACATCCCGTAAACATTGTGTTTCCCTGTTTCTGATTAAAGTATAACAAGATAGCCTTCTGGTTTCCAATTCCAAAAGGCTATCCTGTCATTACATTTTTCTATAAGGAAGTTTTTAAGCAGTCAGTTATCTGCGTGATCTGTTGTAGTTTATGAGACATCCGGCACGGACGATTTTCTTTTCATCTTCTGTCATCGGTGCGATATAGAGTGAGATTTCTTTTATGTCATCTCCGACTACATATGCTTTTATATTCTGCATGTCACCATCAAGTGCAGCTTTTATATCAGGGATATAGATGTAGTCACCCACCTCAAACTGTGGCTCCTGTTTCATCTGGAATGGGATCATTCCCCAGTTCATGACATTTGAGCGGTAACGTTTTGTAGCATACTCGCTGCATATATTTGCAAGTCCACCGAGCACTCTCTGGCAGCTTGCGGCCTGCTCACGCGCTGAACCATCACCCGGTTTTACACAGTAGATCATACTGCCGACCTCTGTTTTTTGAATGTCGATCTTTCCGAATTTTTCAGAGAGTTTTGCATATACGGCTTCTAACTGTGGTTCTGCCTCTGTAACTGATTTTCCGGCAATTCTTGCTTTTTCTATCTTGTCCACTTCTTTTGATCTGCCGACATACTCCGGATCACGTCTTGAGAGAGCAAACTCAGCCAGTCCGAGAGGATTTGATCTGTAGGATGATGTCTCTCCTGATGGGATCAGCTCGTCAGTTGTCGTTACAGGATCCATGATCTTTGAGCAGACTTTTAAGAGGATATTGTCCTCGAGCGGACTCATCTGTGGCCAGTCCTTGATGTTTGGTCCGTATACCAGATCAGACTTTTCATCTGCTGCACCAAAGCCGTTGTAGATCCTTGACTGATATGTGCTGTCATCATATTCATACTCAGGTACAGCGTAATCATCTGCATATTTTTCTGCTGATGTGAGTACTCCGCCATTTGCAGCTGTTGCTGCAATAGATCTTGCATCCATGAGTGCCACTGCGGAAAGCTGTCCGACACCCGGTTTTGATCCCTCTCTGTTAGGGAAGTTTCTTGTGGTATGTCTGATCGAAAGTGCGTCATTTGCCGGTGTATCTCCTGCTCCAAAACATGGTCCGCAGAAAGCAGTTTTAAGCACTGCACCTGCTGCCATAAGCTCTGATATAGCACCTTTTTTCACAAGGTCTAAGTATACAGGCATTGATGAAGGATAAACAGATAATGAGAACTCTCCATTTCCTGTCTTTGCGTTCTTTAAAATGTGGGCTGCCTCCATCACATTTGTATAGTTTCCTCCTGCACAGCCTGCGATTATTCCCTGCTGTACATGGAGCTTTCCGTCCTTTACCTTGTCTGTCAGACTGAATGGGATGTCCTTCTTTTCTGCGAGTGCGCGCACATTTTCCTCTGCTTCGTGTAATATATCAGGAAGGTTTGCGTTAAGCTCATCGATCTCAAATGTATTGCTTGGATGGCATGGCAGTGCGATCATAGGTTTTACTGTAGAAAGATCGACATATACCATTCCATCATAGTATGCGCAGTCTGCCGGATTTAACTCTTTATACTCTCCTGCTCTTCCATGTACTGTAAGGAAATGCTTTGTATCCTCATCTGTTCTCCAGATTGATGAAAGACAGGTTGTTTCTGTGGTCATTACATCGACACCGTTTCTGTAATCTGTTGTCATGGAAGCAACACCCGGTCCGACAAACTCCATCACCTTATTTTTTACATATCCGTTTTTGTAAACCGCACCGATTATAGCAAGTGCGATATCCTGTGGTCCGACTCCCGGATTTGGTTTACCTGTCAGGTAAATTCCAATAACACCCGGATATGCCACATCGTATGTATCGCAAAGGAGCTGTTTTACAAGCTCTCCACCGCCCTCTCCGATAGCCATCGTTCCGAGTGCTCCGTATCTGGTGTGTGAGTCAGATCCGAGGATCATCTTGCCGCAGCCTGCCATAGTCTCTCTCATGTACTGGTGAATTACTGCTACGTGTGGTGGTACAAAAATTCCACCATATTTTTTTGCCGCTGAAAGACCGAATACATGGTCATCCTCGTTTATTGTTCCACCTACCGCGCAAAGTGAATTGTGGCAATTTGTAAGCACATATGGTATCGGGAATTTCTCAAGACCTGATGCCTTTGCAGTCTGGATGATACCGACAAATGTGATATCATGACTGGTCATGGCATCGAATTTGATCTTTAGCTTGTCCATATCATCAGATGTGTTGTGTGCCTTTAATATAGAATATGCAATCGTGCCTTTTTTTGCCTCGTCTTTATTCATATCAGGTGCTGCTTCTGACTCAGGAACGATCTGTGTTCCATTTACGAGAAATACACCCTCATTATATAATTTTACCATTTTAATTCCTCCTGAATTATCTCTTTAAAATTTCGTAACTGTTCAGTACCTTCACAGTTGCGAGCCGCAAGCGCATTAGAATCAGCGTCGCTGATGGGCGCTTGCTCCTACATAATACACATTATCTTACGAAATATGCGGTACCGCATATTTCTGTACTGAATAGTTACAAAATTACTATATATAAAGTCCGTATATGCCGAGTAATGCAAATATTGCAAGTACTCCGAGTGCTATAAATGATACTGCAAAAAGCTCGATGAACAGGCGGTTCTGAGGAAATCTCTCATCTGCATTTTCCTGCTGTGCCACACCTGCCATGATAAGTGCTCCGGTTGTTGAGATCGGTGTAAATCCTGAAACCGTACCGCCAATTACTATAACTGTCACAAGCTGTACTGCGCTCACGCCAAGACCTGATGCAAGTCCGCTTGCTGTAGGAATAAGAGTAGGGAATACCACTCCGAGTCCTGAGCTGAAAAATGACATGATTCCTGCTGCGATAGCCATGATCATTGCCGCGGTGTGCTGTCCCATTACTTTTTCAAGTCCGGCTACCATGATATCTATTCCGCCTGAAATTGAAATAATGTTCATCAGTATTCCAACACCCATTACCATAAGTATTACGTTCCATGGGATACCCGCTATCGCCTTTTTCTCCTGCGCATCACCAAGTACTACAAGTACTGTTCCCACGAGAAATCCTGTAAGTCCGACATTCCATGAGAAGAAAAGCGCACCGATCGCAAGTACTAAAAGTCCTGCAAGTGAAAACCACTGTCTGGCATTGAATTTTGCCAGTTTTTCCTCTGACACGCTGACACTCTCATCTACCTTCCAGCCCTTGTAATATACATAGACAAGTGCCGCTACAACGAGTGCTGTGATGATCATTCCTATCATGATAGGGATCGTATTTCCTTTTAATCCCTGTGCTTCCATAAGCTCACGCACTACTGCACTTTCCGGTGTAAGAGGACTCATTCTGCCTGACATAACACCGAGATCTCCGATAACTGCTGTCATGATCGGATTGACGCCTGCTGAGATTGCTACCGGAATAGCGATAACCGGAACGATCGCAAGACTTGGGATTGCTCCCGGTCCGACTGCACAGATTATAAATCCTAAAATATACATGACAAACGGTATCAGATGTCTTTTTTTACCAACTAGAGCCACCATCTTTTTTGCAAGAAGTTCAAGTGTTCCGTTTCCGTTAATTATGGAAAACAGATATGTGATACCGACCATCTGTATGAAAAGTGATGAACTAAAACCAGCTATAACTTCTTTGCTGTCCAGTCCGTATGCTATCATAAGTATCATCGAAAAACCGATGCAGAGTATTCCAACATTTGCTTTTCTCCAAAAGCCTATCACGATAGCCGCAAGAAGTAATATAAGTGAAACTGCCCCCAGATTCATATGCTACACCTCCTTCTTAAAGGTGATGCATACCGGACTCTCTGTTTGAATGATGCGTCCTGTGTATTCCATCTTTCCGCTGTCCGGATCAAGCTTCATCTCGACAATAGTATCGCTGTCCTCATTTGCCATATAAAACTTCTCATAATCAGGATCAAAGCAGATAAATCTTGGTGTAAGTCCAAGTGCCGGATAGTAGCCAAGCTCCTTCATATAGCCTGTGTTCTGATCTATACGGTAAAGCACTATAGACTCATGTATACGATTTGAACCGATCAGTATCTTTCCCTCTTTGTCAAGCACGGAAGCACTTGCCTGTCCCTCTCCTGTATATGTATCAGGAAGTGACGGAAGATTTTGTCTTGCCGCGATCTTTCCTGTTTTCTCATCAAACTCAAGGAAAGTCATCTTGTTGCCTTTTTCATTTATCAGATATACAAATCTGTTGTTTGGATGGATAGATACATGTCTTGGCTCATCATATGTGCGTGAATAATATGTATCTGTCTCTGTAAGTGTTCCAAGATTTTCATTAAATCTGAATACTTTTACCATTCCATAGCCCTGAAGTCTTGCCTGTGTGACTACAAACAGGTATGTCTTTGTCTGATCCCATATACACTGGTGTGCAAAAGAAATCTTGCCCTCAGACTGTCCTTCCATACAGGTTTTGCTTACGATACTTCCGAGTGTGCCGTCCTCTTTTCTCTCTATCACGTATACAGCACCGCCCTGTAATGTGGCAACAACAACATATCTGTTCGTCTTATCAACTGTGATAAATACAGGATTTTTACCTCCGATGTCGATCGTATTCATATGCTCTAAAGTACCATCCCCATTGATACGATAGCTGCTGACCATAGTAAAATCCCCATGTACTGAATAGAGATATTTTTCCTCATTATCCATAGTCTGATATGACGGATTTTCCTCTGTCTTAAAACACTGTATCTCTTTCCATTCTCCTGTAGTGTCACTTATCTCATAAACTTTTAACCCCTTTCCTCTTGCATTTCGCTCTCTGGTTGTCCTGCATCCTACATACGCAATGCTCATATTTTTTTACCTCCGCTTTTCCCCGGTTGTCTTTGTCATTGCAATCAAAAACACCGGTAATCTCTATACTTCGAGTATAGAAACTCCCGGTGTCAAAAGGAAATTCACAAACCTAATATGAAAGCCATTCCAAACTGGAATATCTTTTTTTAAAGTTAATTTACGTTATAGTAATTTTCAACAAAAGACACAAAATCCGTCAGTTCCTGACTTTGGAAACATTCATCCCCCACCATCATCCATACCTTTCGGCTGACAGGATTGCCGGTGGCATCGTATACGGCAAGTTTCTGGGCTTTGTCTTCATTTACTTTCCACTTGTCTCCAAATACGAATGTTACTCCCAGACCATTTTCCACCATCTCAATGGCAATGTCCGCATATGGCACATTGTGAGTCTCATGAGGCAGTGTATTAAAATGGTTTCTCCACCACTGTGTTACCGTAAGCTTCACTATCGGATTAAAATATGACTCTACAAGAGGAAGCTGCTCTATATCCTCCATCTTTACACCCTTTGGTGTGATCATATACATTTCCTCGCTGAAAAGGCATACCTTCTCACCCAGATACGGAAAATCACCACATATGATTCCTATATTTATACTCCCCTGAGTAAGTTGATTGATGATTATATCGCTTGGGTTATTTACCGTCTGGATCTGAAGATCATTATAATTCTCAAAGTATTCCTTTAAAAGCTCCGGCATATGTATACGCGCAAACGAGTTAGGCACACCTATCTTTAACAGCTTTTTTGAGGTGTGATGCTCTGCAAAATGAGCCTCGATCTCCTTTAGAAAATCGAGCATGATATTTGCCTTTTTTACAAGATATTTTCCCTCATCCGTAAATGTTACTCCCTGACTCGTCCTGTGAACCACCTCGACATTCCATTCATTCTCTATCGAGCGGACACGTTTTGTGAGTGCAGACTGCGTCATAAAAAGTGCCTCAGCAGCCTTTGTCATGCTCTTTTTCTCATACAGGACTATCAGTATCTTCCAGTCTATTTCCTTCATCCTTCGCCCTCTTTTTGTAGTTACAGTGTTCTTCTATGTACCTTACAAATTCCTCCAAAACAGCAGTCATGCGCTTATTTTTGGAATACAAAAACCATGTATTTCTCGTGACCGGATCTCCGTTTTTATCAACAAGCGGAGTTAGGCACAGACCATACTCATTCTCATAATTATCCGGCAGAAAACATAACGTATATCCAAGTCCCTTTGCGACCACCTGCCATGCAACATCAACATATCCTACTGTCATTCCGGTAGGCATCTCTGTAGCAAATCTCTCGGTCCACCAGTTTTCAAGTATCTCGCGGCTCTTGTCATTAGTCTTGTAACCGATAAACTGCATATCCCTTATCTCGTCAAAATCTACCGGTTCACGTGTCACAAGATACGCATTATTTACCGCAATGAGCGTGCGGTTTACAGCTCCGTCATAGTCACCTCTTATGAAACCGACATCAATGGACTCTTCAAACATCTTTCTGAAAAGGATATTACTCTGGTCATTTACTATCGAAAACCTTGTATGTGGGTGAGACTGGCTGTATGACAGCAGAATATCAGAAAGTGTATACTTACTGAAAGTGTATGATGCGCCTATGATGATCTCGCTCTCTGAGGTATCCTTTATCTCTTTTAATATATTTCTCGTCTGGTTTATGAAATCCAGATATTTTTTGGCCTGTTGCGCAAGATATTCCCCCTCTTTTGTAAATTCCAGCCCCTTTGTAGTACGGTTTACTATTGTGACCTGAAACTCTTCCTCCATATGCTGAAGCCTCTTAGTCAGTGAAGGCTGTGTGATATACAAAAGATTTGCCACCTTTGTCATGTTAGGATTTTTGTATAATTCATATAGAATTTCCCAATCTGTATCCTTCATATCTTTCTCCTTTATCCGCATGTAATAAGACAATATATGATAACTATACTTTATCACATATTGCCTTATTTTGTAACTGATAGAAAGGATTAAGAAACCCTTTTATTATGCTTTAAGTTTCTCGATAGTTTCGATCAGATAATCGGTAAATTCTGCTGCACTTGCATCCTCTCTGAAAGTAGTAACAACAAGTTTTTTCTCAGTCTCGGTACAGATCTCAAGTGCTTTTTCAAGCAGATCGTTTCTGTCCGCATAACCGATATGGATAAGGAGCTGTCCTACTGCACGGATCAGACTGCATGGATTTGCATACTCGCCCCTGTCGTGCTCGATAAGATATGGTGCAGTTCCGTGGATTGCCTCGAAAAGTGCATATTTATTTCCGATATTTGATGAGCAGGCATTTCCAAGTCCTCCGGCATGCTCTGCTGCCACATCTGTCACGATATCTCCGTAGAGATTTGGAAGTACAACAACCTCGATTCCCTGATTGAAATCAGGATCAAGCATTTTAGCACACATTGCGTCAACAAGTCTCTCCTGTATCTCGATCTCAGGATACTCCTCGCCAACCTTTCTTACTGCTTTTATAAAGTTTCCGTCAACAAGTTTTACGATATTGGCTTTTGTAACGATAGTGACGTTCTTTTTATGATTTTTTCTTGCAAATTCAAATGCGGCTCTGGCAATTCTCTCACTGCCCTGCTTTGTCTGTACCTTGAAATCAACTGCAAGATCATCATCCACCTGAATACCCTTATCGCCCCAGATGTATTCTCCCTCGATATTCTCCCTGAAAAATGTCCAGTCGATATTTTTGTCGGGGATCTTTATAGGGCGGACTGCTGCAAAAAGTTCAAGCTCTCTGCGCAGAAGACTGTTTGCACTGACAAGGTTTGGAAGCCCATCTCCGGCTCTTGGTGTCACCATAGGTCCTTTGATGAGTACATCGCACTCTTTGATCTTAGGTTTTACATCATCCGGCAGGCTCTGGAGCTTTGCAACTCGTGTGGCAATATCCATACCCTCTATAGTTCTTATCTCGATCTTCTTTTCTGCGATCTCTTTTCCGACAAGCTCGCCTAATACACGCATAGCCTGTTCCATAAGGATAGGTCCTACACCATCTCCCGGAAGCACACCGATTATGATCTTTTCTTTCTTTGAAAAATCTGTAGGCAGGCTTCCCTGTTTCATTCTCTCAATTCTTGCAGATTCGTTCTCGATCAGAGTTCCAAATTTTTCCTGTGCTGCTTTTACACTGCTCTCACTGATTTTACTCATATTACGCCTCCTGTTTCTCAAGCTGGTTTTTAAGATATCTAAGCTGTCCACCGTTTAATACTACTTCAACCTCATTATCTGAAAGATCGAGTTTTACCTTGAACTCAAATCCCTTTGTGACATCCTTTACGTATACTTTTCTTCTTTGTATCTGCTCTAAAAGATCATCAATCTCAAGTTCATCGAGCAGATCTATTCTGTCATAATCAGCCGGATCTGTAAAAAGCATAGGGATAACTCCGTGGTTTACGAGGTTTCCCTTATGTATTCTTGCAATGCTCTTTGCGATAACGCATTTTACTCCAAGATACATAGGATTTATTGCCGCATGCTCTCTTGATGAGCCTTGTCCGTAGTTTTCACCACCGATTATTATGCTGCTTCCAAGCTCCTTTGCCCTTGCCGCAAAATCAGGTGCATATCTGTGATAGCAGTACTGTGACATAAGCGGAATATTTGATCTCATGCTTGAAAACTCTGCACTTGCCGGAGTGATATCATCTGTTGAGATATTATCTCCTCCCTTTAGGCTTACAGGCACTTTAAGATGCTGCTGTGGCACATCCGGAATAGGTAAAAACTTGATGTTTGGTCCACGGACGATCTCCACTTCTTTAGATTCCTCTTTAGGCAGAGGCTTAATTATCATAGAGTCATCAATATCATACTGAACAGGTTCGTGGATATCAGATAAGATATCAATATCATCTCCGAGAATCTCATCCGCTGTCGCAAATGTTCCTTTTATGGCTGTTGCGGCTGCACTCTCAGGGCTTACCAGATATATCTTTGCATTAGGGTTTCCTGCACGTCCCTTGAAGTTTCTGTTTGATGTACGCACTGCGATTCCCTCTGTTGCCGGTGTCTGTCCGATCGCACAGCAAGGTCCGCATGCCACCTCAAGCATTCTTACTCCAGCATCTAAGAGCATTCCGATGTAGCCATCCTCCATAAGCTGTTTGTAAGTCTGCTTTGAGGCAATGGCACAGGTACAACTAACATTCTCATTTACATGATGTCCCTTAAATACGAGAGCTGCTTTTGCTACATCTGCATAGCTTGTATTTGTACAGCTTCCGATAAATACCTGCTGTACAGGAAGCTTCTCGATATCTTTTAACAGCTTTACATTATCAGGCTGGTGAGGGCATGATACGAGCGGTTCAAGTTCGCTTAAGTTGATATTTATCTCATCATCATACTCTGCATCCTCATCAGGAAGCAGCTCTCTGTAATCCTCTTCCCTGCCCTGTGCCTTTAAGAATTTTCTTACCTGCTCGTCTGCCGGGAAAATAGATGTTGTAGCACCAAGCTCCGCACCCATGTTTGTGATAGTGGCTCTCTGAGGTACTTCAAGCTTTGCTGCACCCTCTCCCACATACTCATATACGTTTCCAAGTCCGCCCTTTATTGATACTCTGCGGAGCATCTCAAGGATTACTTCTTTTGCATTTACTCCGGCTTTTAACTCGCCTGTCAGATTAACCTTTATGACACGAGGCATCTTAAGTCTCATCGGCACTCCGGTCATGGCGGTTGCAACGTCCATGCCGCCTACTCCGATACAGAGCATTCCGATAGATCCACCGTGTGGTGTGTGGCTGTCTCCTCCCATGCTGATCTTGCCCGGTACTCCAAATCTCGATACGTGTACTGTATGGCAGATTCCGTTTCCCGGTCTTGATACGTGTACTCCGAATTTTTTTGCTGCTGACTGGAGATAAATATGATCATCCGGTGTCTTGTGATCTACATAGAGCAGATTGTGATCCAGGTAGCTTACACTGCACTCTGTGCGGACGCGGTCAAGTCCGATCGCCTCAAATGCAAGATATGTCATAACCGCATTGATATCATGAGTGAGTGTCTGGTCTACCTTTATGAAAACCTCCTCGCCCGGTGTCATGCTGCCGGATACATAATGTTCCTCAATGATTTTTCTCGTTAATGATTTTCCCAATGTAATATCCTCCCTTTACGTTTAAAATTCGTACTCTTTTACCTGACGTACCACATCCATGATAGTGCCGTCACGAGACTCTATAATTCCTACTACCCTGTCACCAAACTGCACAGGCTCAGGTTCTCCTGTGATCGAGTATGCAATGTCACGAAGTTCCTCGATGGTCTTAAACGGAATACCCTCGACATCTTTCATGCACTCTATAAGATCCTGTCTTGCAGGATTTATCGCAACACCGTAATCAGTGACAACCACATCCACCGACTCTCCCGGTGTTGTGACTGTTGTAACATTTGTGCAGATTGCAGGAATTCTTCCCTGAATAAGTGGTGAAATAACAATAGTACATTTTGCACCTGCTGCCGCATCCGGGTGTCCACCCTGTGCTCCTGTGATGACTCCGTCAGAACCGACCACTACGTTTACATTAAAGTTCACATCCACCTCGAGTGCTCCGAGAATTACAAAATCAAGTTTGTTTACAAATGCTCCCTTGTTGAACGGGTTTGCATATGCTCCTGCGCTGATCCTGTGATGGTTTGGTCTTGTAACGGACTCTACTGCCGATGTATCAAAATCCTGTGTGTCGAGAAGCTTTCCTACAAGCCCCTCATCGAGCAGATCACACATCCCCTTTGACATTCCTCCAACGGCAAATCCCATCTTAATGCCGCGCTCTTTCATTACTTTTCCGAGCGAAACTGCTGATGCGATAGACGCTCCGCCAACACCTGTCTGGTATGAAAATCCGTCCTTGAAATATGGTGTATTTATAACAAAATTGGTACAGTAATCAGCCATCATAAGTTTTCTTACATCTGTTGTAGGCTTTGCTGCCCCTGTTGCGATCTTCTCTGGAATACCAATCTGATCTACGACACATACGTAGTCCACCTTTGTGCAGTTGATATCTGCCGGATAGTTTGGAAACGGTACGAGACAATCTGTAACTGCTACTACTTTATTTGCATGGTTTCCGTCTACAAAAGAATACGAAAGTACACCGCAGTCGCTCTTTCCACCGACACCCTTACAGTTGCCGTAATCATCACAGGTAGGTGCTCCGATAAATGAAATATCTATCGTAGTCTCGCCTGTCTGGATGGCACGGATTCTGCCTCCGTGAGATCTCATGATGGCAAGTCCTTTTAATTTTCCTTCCGAAATAGCCTCTCCGATCTTTCCTCTCACACCGGATGACTGGATATTTGTGATAGTTCCGTCCTCTATCATCGGAAGCAGTGGATCATGCGCTTTTCCGAGTGAGCTGGCACAGATGGTAACATCCTTTATTCCCATCTTGTGAACCTCTTCCATGACCATATTTACAATGAGATCTCCCTCTCTGAAATGATGGTGGAAACCAAGTGTCATACCGTCATGCGCACCGCATTTTACGAGTGCATCATGGATGGAATCGACCAGCTTGCTCGTGTCATGGTTCATGACCACCTTTGTGATAGGTCCCTGCTTGTGAAATTCTGTTCCGTCTTTATAAAAATTTCCCTGAAAGACTTCTTTGCCTGTTGCTTTTATGATGTCTTCCGGTATATCTCTTCCAACTTTATTGATCATTTTATATATCCTTTCCGCCCGCTTTACTTTTGGCTTTTGAATTATAAATCCCCATGGTAAACACCAGATGCTTTTGCAAGCTCTATTGTTCTCTTTGCACCGTCATAGAATGCGATGTCGATCATTTTTCCGTCTACTGTAAATACACCAATTCCAAGAGCACGCTTTTCATCGATCTCTTTTACAACTTTTTCAGCAAAAATGATATCCTTTTCCTTTGGTGTAAAAATGTCATGCACAACGGATATCTGTCTTGGATTGATGATAGATTTTCCATCAAAGCCCATGAGATGTATTGTCTCGACATCCTTTCTAAAGCCCTCCATATCATCGAGGTTTGTGTATACCGTATCAAAGCACTGTACTCCTGCAGCTCTTGCAGCTATGATCATCTGCTGTCTCGCGCCCATAAGCTCGATTCCTGTTCCTGTAATGTGTGTCTGAAGATCCTTTGTATAATCTCCACCTGAAAGTGCGATACCGAAAAGCCTCTCTGATGCATTACATATCTCAAGTGCCTTTAAAATACCCATAGCAGACTCAAGTGCAGCCATGATAAGAGTTCTTCCCTCCGGAATTCCGAACTCTTTTTCAGCCTTTATGATCTCCTGCTCTACAAGTTTTACATCCTGCGCGCTCTCTGTTTTCGGAATTCTGATAGACTCAGCACCACCTGCAACAGCACATCTTATATCCTCTTTCCAGTACGGTGTGTCAAGTCCGTTAATTCTTACAACAGTCTCAACACCTCTGTAATCGATTTCCTTTAAAGCATGGAAAAGTGAAAATCTCGCTGCATCCTTTTCCTTTTCTGCAACCGCATCCTCAAGGTCTAACATGATAGAATCCGGTCTGTAAATGTATGGATCTTTGATAAGTCCCGGTTTCTGGCAGTTTAAGAACATCATTGTTCTTCTAAGTCTTTTTTTGTTTGGATTACTCATCTGATAGCACCTCCCCAAGGCAGATTTTCTTTCTGGTTCTGCGCCCTGTATACAGCTCCCTCGACTCTCGCCTTAAGCGTGCAGTCAAGTGCTCCTTTATCAACTATTTTTATTTTTGCATTTTTTACATCAAGTCTTTCCAGTGTCTCTAAAACCGACTTTCTGATGCTGTGTCCGAACTGGTTTATCACCGTACTCTCCAGTTCAAATTCAATGCCGTTTTCATTTGGCTCGATCGTTACCATTGCGTCGCTGGACTCGAGTGTTCCGGCAACTGCTGCTTTTTTAATTTCCATTTTTTACCTCCGCTTTGATATCCTGTTTTTATCTCTGATTAAATGATAAATCCTAACCATGTAGTTTGTATAATTGTCAATTTGAATGTGCCGATAACTTTTTTTCATGTTTGCTTTTGCTTATACAATTCATCCACACAGTAGAG
This sequence comes from Acutalibacteraceae bacterium, assembly GCA_963586665.1. Lineage (GTDB taxonomy): Bacteria > Bacillota > Clostridia > Lachnospirales > Lachnospiraceae > Roseburia. The sequence goes on along the minus strand of CAVABC010000001.1, from coordinate 124,446 downwards.
AAAATGTGTCACCGCAAGCAGGTCTGCACAGCCTCCCGGACTTACGTATTTATCTATAAGCTCTGCATCCATATCAAGCACCATCTGTCTGCCTTTTGGTGAAAGCATTCCACCTGCATCGATTGCTTTTGCTGCTCTTTTTTTTACCAGATGTACCATATCCAGATCATGTCTGGATGCGATATTGGTATCCTCAACCTCGCGCATTATATACAGCAGAGTGTGTGCAAGTGCCGCATTTTCTGATATATCCATTCTCTTTAGCATCCGATAGACCGGCAGCGATATGTTTCTGACCACTTCATATCCGCTCTCTGCAACTCCACGTACACCTTTGAAGCCGTATCTTATAAACATCTGCTCGCCTTTTGTCATATCTTTTCCACTTTCCAGATGTGAAAAATCTCTCTCACATATTCCTTTGCACATCTGCTTTGCCGCCTCACACACTCCGTCAGATGACAGTCCGTACTCTTTATCATTGCGACCGAGTATCCAGCCACAACAGCCGCAAAGTATTCCAAGTGAAAAAATCATTCCTTTGTGAGTATTAACACCACCTGTAGCCTCAAACATTTTTGTCTCAGCCGATCTTCCCTCTTTTCTAAGCATCGGCAGAAGCTCCTGTATCGGTGATGACTGTTTCTGAATTCCGAGCTTTATCATCCGGTCAAATGTATCGTGAAGTGCTGCCGCAGATGACATGAATGTAAAAAAATCCATATCATTGTGTGCTCCATTATTTGCACGATCCACCAATCCCGGTTTAGGAGTGGCGGCTACTTCATACAACATACTTTCAACTGCATATTCTGCAATTTTTTCTACCATTACTCTCCCTCCCACATCACATTATTCTGTTCTTGTTTTTATTTTAAGCACGGGTATGGCACTTTGTAAAAATCGTATTTTCTATGTCATTATTCCATTTAGGAATGGGGTAAAATATGTACTTATCCGAGCCTGATTTATATAATGATTAAAGGGTCAAAAGGTATCATCTAAGAAAAAGGAGAATTTCATGGGGGATCTTTATGTAACACAAATAGGAAAAAGTGATAATAGAAGCCTTCAAAAAGTACATTCACTATTGCTTTCCGAAGGAATAAAACCAGATAAAAATCTTGACTACACCTGTGCCATATTTGATAATGATATGAATGTGATAGCAACCGGAAGCAGCTTTAAAAACACTCTTCGCTGTTTTGCCGTTGATAAAAAACATCAGGGCGAAGGTCTTTTAAACATGATCGCCGGCCATCTCATGGAACATCAGATTGAACTTGGAAATACGCATTTTTTCGTGTATACCAAATGCGAAACCGAGCACTTTTTTGCAAGTCTTGGATTTTACACTATAGAAAAAATAAAAGATCAGATCGTGTTTATGGAAAATAAAAAAAATGGATTTGAGAATTATGTGCACCGGCTTGTAAACGAGACTGATTACTGTGTAAGTAAATCTGTCTCGGATTTTGTCCTGGGCAGGGATGAGAATGTTTCTGCTGCCCGCCCGAATACCCGCAGTAGTGGCATACGTTCCGCTGCCATAGTCATGAATGCCAATCCGTTTACTTTAGGGCACAGATACCTCGTATCACAGGCAGCCAAGGAATATGATCTGGTACACATATTCGGACTTAGTGATGAATCAAGCCTCATACCTTATGAGGTCAGAAAAAAGCTTATAATTGACGGCTGTCGTGATTTTTCAAATGTGATCTACCATGACAGCGATGCATATATGATAAGCTCTGCCACGTTTCCGAGCTATTTCCAGAAGGATGATGACAGTGTCATAACAGGTCATGCCCTGCTTGATGCGCACATATTCTGCCGGATAGCAAAAAATCTGAATATCTCCTGCCGTTACATAGGAAGCGAGCCGAAAAGCCATGTCACAGGACGGTATAATACTATCTTAAAGCAGGAGCTTCCAACCTTTGAAATCGACTGCGTTGAAGTTCCACGGCTTACAATAAACGGAAAATATGTGAGTGCCTCTGACGTGAGACTTGCGATAAAAAATGATGATAAAAAGCTGTTGCGACAACTTGTGCCTGATAGTACATATGATTATTTTACAAGTGATGTTTCAGCAGAGGTGCGAAATGCAATAGTGGAAGCAGATAATGTTATACATTATTGATCCAGAAACGAATTTAACTGAGAATATATTATGAGAGAATTTGCTATGGAAGAAAATATGAAAGAAAATATCAAAAAAAATTTACCAGAAAGAAAATTAAAAAATGACATTGTTGTAACCATTCAGGATATGATGGAATGCCGTGAAGTCCGTGCATTTTTGCAGCGGCAGTATATAGATGATTACTCTGTCCCTGTGATCAGTTTCTGCATGAACATTCCCGGACCGGTAAAGACAAATGACAATATACTCCATGGATTTGAAAGTGGAAAAAGAGCAATATTATCGGCACTCTCCTCTGAAAATATTACTGTAAATGCTACCACCGAGATCCATGAAAAAACCGGTGATGAACTTATTCTTTCTGCATCCGCTCCGGCAGAACAGCTTAAAAATATTGCTACAAAAATAGAAGAAAGCCATCCTTTCGGACGGCTCTTCGATATAGATGTCATCGATGTTGATGGTCAGAAATTATCCCGCAATACATTCCGCAAATGTATCATCTGCGATCGTCAGGCTCAGGAATGCGCCCGTTCACGCAGACATACAGTTGACGAAATGTTTGCGAAGATAAATGAGATGTTAAGTTCTATCTAACTATGTTAAAAATTTACTGCTGGTTCATATTCGGTGTTTCCTGATACTTTCTGATAACAAAGAACATCGTAGTTCCATCGCCCTCTTTACTGGTTGCCCATATCTTGCCACCATGATCCTCTATGATCTTCTTTACGATGGAAAGTCCTATGCCGCTGCCTCCGGTAGCCGAATTTCGCGATGCATCCGCTCTGTAAAATCTGTCGAAAATATACGGCAGATCCCTCTGATCGATACCACGTCCGTTGTCCTCGATCTCCACCTGTATGAAATCTCCGACATCATTTATCCTGATATCTATGAAGCTGCTCGTCTTATTCATGTATTTTACTGAATTGCCGATTATATTGTTTATCACGCGGCGAAGCTGCTCAGGATCTGCAATGATCATCACATCATCCTCAACATGGTTTTCATATGACAGCTCGATATTTTTTGCCTCGAGATCAAGTCCGATTTCCTCTACACAGTCATTGAAATAATCCGTAACATTTATCTTGGCAAAATTGTAAGGTATCCTGTTTGTATCGATCTTTGAGTAAAGCGTCAGCTCATTGATGAGAGTATCCATCTCTATCGCTTTGTTGTAGATAGTTCTAACGTATTTATCGACCTTCTCCGGTGTATTTGCCACACCGTCAAGAATTCCCTCTGAATAGCCCTTTACTGCTGTGATAGGAGTTTTCAGGTCATGCGCGATATTGCTTATAAGTACGCGGTTCTCAGCCTCATTTGACACCTTTTCCTCGGCATTTTTCTTAAGGCGCACCCTCATCTGCTCAAATGTAGTACAAAGCTCTCCAATCTCTCCATCACTCGGACTTGTCTCTATCTCAAAATCCAAATTGCCCTCTTTGATATTCTCAGCCGCAATACGCAGCTTCTTGATCGGTGTGATAATGCTACGGTAGATCCACACTGTAAGCATGATCGCAGTCACCAGAAGTATTATCACAATCGCTACTATTGCCTCTATCAAAAGTGCCTTAACCTCCGGGATCACGCACTCTGTGGATGTGATAATGTAAAGTATGGCACTGTTGCCTTCGCTGTCCTTGAAATTGAGCTGTTTTATCAGTACTTTGTCATCGCTGTCCATATAGCTGCTGACATCAGAACTGCCCTGTTTGCTGGATATCCTCGGAAGTTTGTATACAATATTGGCATTATCTGAACCTCCATTGTATATCATTTCCTGCCCACGTTTTACAATGATATACGAATACTTCTGCTCGAGCTTTTTATTGACCGTCTCCAGATATTCTGTGTCCAAAAGTGTATCAGGCTCCATGATAGATGTCTTTTCGAGGTCATCATAACTGCCCTCCGTCACCCTGTTTAGAAACTGTATCGTGTTGGTCAGGGCAAGCGTACCCGCATCCTCCATACCGTATGTGTCGTTGATGGCTTTTATCTGGATCTTCCGGAAGCCAAATAATACAGCACATGTCAGGAATACCGGGACAAAGATTATGATACAGAATGAGATTGTAAGTTTTGTCTTTATCTTCATAGGTTTTCTCCATGTAAATAAATTTAATAAGCCACGGGATCAGGCTAATTAGCTGTTGCCGATCCTATGGCTTATTATATCATATTGTGGAAAAACTCTATCTAAATTTTCTCTAAAAAATGGAGGATTTAATCTTTACAACATTTCCTGCAAATACTCTGAAACTTAGCAAAACTTAAATTCATTGTATTTTCTTATTTAGTTAAAAAGAAAATCTCTGTAAAATCAGTAATCCAATGATTTTCAGTGCTTTCTACATATTATTTGCCTATAAAAGTGAAACTTAGCGAAACTTAAATTATGCCCAATAAGGAATATACTTTTTATACCTTGGTGCAGTATCCGGATCCATTACTTTAATGTATCCACCTTCAACAGCGTTTGTAAGGAGTCTCGATGCTTTAGCTTTCTCTTTTTCTCCCAGTCCAAATATCTTTCGAATATCTGAATTAGAAATACCTTCAAAATTAACATATGCCAAACAAGCCTGCATATAACAAGTTCTCATTCTATCTTCCTTTGTAGTTAATTCAAACGGTACTTTTGCAAACAGTATTGCTTTTGTAAATTGATTGTTTTGATTCTCAATTCTTGGCGCAAGTAATTCATTTTTACCGGTTGCCTCAATAATCTTATCATAACCACTGCCACGTTCCTCACAAATACCACATTTATGCATAAACCCAGCGATATTTTCGTTTCTGGACACCGGCACAGAATCTACAATTCTTTCAATTGCTACCAGTGGTGCACCAGCATTTGAAAACTCAA
>CAVABC010000001.1:0-119391 GCA_963586665.1 Acutalibacteraceae bacterium | reverse complement strand
CATTGGATTTGTACCCCTTTGCTGCAGATCCTGATGTATCATAGCATTTGCCAACTCCAATCTCTTTATTCAGCTCCTGGATCCTTTCTTCCATACAGCTAAGCATCTGAGATGTTCCCATCGCCATATCATACACTGTTACATTTCCACCCTTGCTCAGATCTGCATCTGATAAAAGTAAATCCGTCATTAAATAGATGATATCCCTGCTGGTAAAATGTGCTCCTGCCTCTTCTCCAAAAGACTCTGAAAATCTTTTTACCAGATCTTCAAAAATATATCCACAGTCTACTGCACTGATTTTATCTGGTCCCAAATATCCTTTTTGTGAATTAAATTCTTTTATAACAAGATACAATGTATTACTTTCTACCATTCTGCGGATAATATTATCAAAATCAAACTTTGACAGCACATCCTGAACATTTGCTGAAAATCCATTTAGATAATCTCGAAAATTTGCTTCGATATTTTCCGGATCTGCCAGCAAAGACTCGAATGTATATTTGCTGATGTTATAGAACTGATAGCCGGAGGCTTTCGTCAAAAAGCCATCAATGACAGCGAAGTTTTTCACGTTCTCATATTGTTCTAATACTGCTTTATGCGTCGGTAATAAACAATCATGAAATCTTTTTACCACTGTCATTGGTAAAATTACCAATCCATATTCATGCGGTTTTAAAGGTCCTCGAAGCATATCTGCTACATTCCAGATCACTGTCGCTTTCTCTGCTATATTAGTTCCAACTACATCAAATTTATTATTCTCATCCATTTATTTTTCCCCTGTATAAATATGTCCTAATTCTATTGTTGCCTTTTCCAACTTATATTTTAATTCTTTTATTTTATTTATCTTAGCATAATATTTATCTGCAATTATCTTCTGACTTTCCAAATCCGGCAATGGAATTATTATTTTTTTCAGTCCCTCAACTGGCAGGTTTAACAACGTAGCCCCTACTGCAACTCTGGATAGGGATGCCTTTCCATTTTCACTTTCCAAATATGCCTCCAAAAAGTAAGGATTTATCTTATCTTCATCCAACTCAATAACATAAAGGTTACCATTCGCTAGAATCTTGTTTCCCTCTTTTACTGACGCAATCGCCATTTTCACTGGAGATACATTTTTAGAAATTACGAGACTCCCATTTTTTATACAATATTTTTCGTATTTAGGATTTATTTCTTTTAAATAAGGAAGATCCTCACTAATAATGCCATCCTGTAAATTTGCCAGCATCAAATACTGCATGTTCGTTGGTTCATCTGATACGATTTCATCCAAAACCGATGCTTTAATCTGTGCCCCTCTTGTTATATTCTTTATCACAGATTCAAATGGTACACCGTTTTTTATTACCATCTCTTTTTGAAGATATCTTGACGGATTAAGAATGTATTCATTTTCTGCCACCTCTTTAGCTGAAATCAGCTTTGAATTATCGTTGTCTGTATTCAGCAATTCAATAATTTTAGAAATATTTTCATCACTAAGGACATTCTGTCTTCGTCCAACAGATACCATCTCCGTTGCATCTATCATTCTTATATTTTTATTATTTCTGCTTAGTACCAGTAGGGAACATGCAATTCCTGTATTCATGTATAAATTGGAAGGGAGTGCAATCACCGCTTCAACAAATCCTTTTTTTACAAATTTTTCACGAATTGCAGTATTATTTCCGCCATTCCAGGTAACCCCATTGCTCACTGAAACAACCGCTTTTCCATTTTTATTGAGATGATTCATGACATTTATAATAAATACCCAATCGCCCGCTGCTACTTTCTGTGCTTCTGGTATAACATCATATATTGCCTTTAATTCATCACTGCTTCCAATGCTATCCTTTTCCCTTGTGCCCCATGGATAATCACAGAATATTTTATCAAACATTAAGCTATCATCTATGCTCAGAACTGATTTTCGCTCAATTTTCACATTATCAAAAATCAATCCTGTCCTAATCTCTGCTACCTCTTTGACATCAGTTACAAGCTCCACTCCATAAAATTGTGATTCTGGATTCTTTTCTATGATACTCATTAGAAATGTTCCAATTCCACAACAGAAATCAGCAACCTTATCATTTGAAATTCGAAGGATCTCATTTGCCAACTTTACAACACTCTGTGGAGTTTCACATTCTCCCATAAGCTTATTTCCTTGTAATGGCCACCATAATACTACTGCTAAGAGTGTATCTTCCGTATATGTTTCTCCGATTTCTATTGCCACGTTCCATAAATTTTCAATATTTCCTTTTATGAAACTGACTCTTTCCGGTGAAAAAGTCAGTTCCACATATTTTATCAGCTGATACACATCATTTATCTTATTTTTTAAAGATAAATATGCCACATACGCTAAGCAAAAGCCTCCATACATGGATGGATTTCCAAGTCCAAACTCCCTCATTCTATTTGAAATATTCCAACTAATTTCTTCAACTTTCGAGCCCTCTTTTTCTTTCAGCTCTTTAAATGAGATATTCAAGGTCATTTCCTCCTTTGGTTATCCACAATCATTTTTCTTATATCGAATATAGCACCCCGCAATTTGATTGTCAATAATCAATTTTGATTTTTTATAACCATATTAATAATGTAGTATGATTCTTTACTATTGTGGTAATGAATTTTATGGTAACAAAACTTTTATTTCTTTTAATTGATGTTCTGTATTCGCCTAAACCTAATACTACCAATCGCCGACAGAATCTCTTATAAAATCCAAAAAGGAGAAATGACATTGCATTAACGAATAGTCATTCTCCTTTTTTCTTACATTCATATTATTCAAGATAAATTAGGTTGTTAACATATATTTAAAATTTACATATACTATAATTTTTATAAAGATGTTTATTTACATAAAATAAATCACTACAACTTAAATCTATATCCCACACCCCAAATAGTCTCAATATACTGAGGCTTTGCAGTGTTCATCTCGATTTTCTCACGGATCTTTTTGATATGCACCGTAACGGTTGCGATATCTCCGACCGAATCCATATTCCAGATCTGCTTGAAAAGCTCCTCTTTTGTAAACACATGATTTGGATTTTCAGCAAGGAATGTGAGCAGATCAAATTCCTTTGTAGTGAACTGCTTTTCTTCTCCGTTTATCCAGACACGACGGGCTGTTTTGTCGATCTTTATTCCACGGATCTCTACAATATCATTCTCAGGTGTCGCGCTTCCGATAAGACGCTCGTATCTTGCGAGATGTGCCTTTACTCTGGCAACAAGCTCTGATGGTGAGAATGGTTTTGTTACATAATCATCAGCACCGAGTCCGAGTCCCCTGATCTTGTCGATATCGTCCTTTTTAGCAGATACCATAAGTATAGGTGTGTTCTTTTTCTCACGAATCTGTTTGCAGATCTCAAATCCATCTATTCCCGGCAGCATCAGATCTAGAATGAACAGATCAAACTCCTCAGCCAATGCCCTTGCCAGACCGCTTGTTCCGTCATTCTCTACCTCTACCTCAAATCCGCTCAGCTCGAGGTAATCCTTCTCAAGATCTGCAATCGCTACTTCATCCTCTACAATTAAAATTTTACTCATCTACGTTCCTCCTGAAAAATATGTCATATCGTTAAATTAAAATATTTTATTCTGAAAATTGAATTGGTACTTTATATCAATAGAGCTTACAACAGATTATTTATTGTAATAATTTAATCTATTTTTAATTAACACTCACATAATCATATAAATAAAAGCCATGAAACTGATTTATAAAACCAGTCCCATAGCTTAATTATATCATATATCTAATATATGCTGTCTAAATTTTCTCTAAACATTTTATTATATAATTTTCAAAATATAAAAAATTCTCAAAGCATAAAATGACTTCGCGCTCTTTTCCCTTCATCACCGGTAATCATACAGTGTGTTCCGAAGAAAACAATATGAACTGCTACGGTGTTCCATTAACAACATATACTTGCTAATCTTCCCTATTCCATAAAACTATCCATACGGAAAACCCGTAGCTAACTTCATATTTTTTCTGAGGAATATACTGTATGTAATCCGGTGTCCACAACCTATAAGCGCGAAGTCCCACCTCTATTATATGATTTTATAAATATTTCTTGAGTGTCTCCACCTTATCAAGTGCCTCCCAAGGCAGTTTGATATCTGTACGTCCGAAATGTCCGTAAGCTGCTGTCTGACGGTAAATTGGTCTTCTGAGGTCGAGCATCTTGATGATTCCTGCCGGACGAAGGTCAAAGTTCTCTCTTACGATCTCTACGATCTTGTCATCAGCAAGTTTTCCTGTGCCGAATGTATCTACCATAATAGATGTTGGCTGTGCAACACCGATAGCGTATGAAAGCTGGATCTCGCACTTGTCAGCTATTCCTGCTGCTACGAGGTTCTTTGCTACATAACGTGCTGCGTATGCTGCTGAACGGTCTACCTTTGTGCAGTCCTTTCCTGAGAAAGCTCCGCCGCCATGACGGGCATATCCACCGTAAGTGTCTACGATGATCTTACGTCCTGTAAGACCTGCATCACCGTGAGGTCCACCGATTACGAAACGTCCTGTCGGGTTGATGAAGAATTTTGTCTCATCATCGATAAGCTCCTTTGGAAGGATCGGATCAAATACATATTTTTTGATATCCTCATGGATCTGCTCCTGGGTAACATCCTCGTCATGCTGTGTTGAAAGTACAACTGCCTCGAGTCTCTTTGGCTTTCCTGCCTCATCATACTCTACAGAAACCTGTGTCTTTCCGTCCGGACGAAGGTATGTAAGTGTTCCGTCTTTTCTTACCTTTGTGAGCTGGAATGCAAGCTTGTGAGCGAGTGCGATAGGGTATGGCATATACTCCTCTGTCTCGTTTGTTGCATATCCGAACATCATACCCTGATCTCCGGCACCTGTGTCGAGGTCATCTGTGAGGTCTCCGGCTTTTGCCTCGAGAGCCTTGTCAACGCCCATAGCGATATCTGTAGACTGTTTATCTATTGAAACCATTACTGCACATGAGTTTCCGTCAAGACCTTTCTTTCCGTCATCATATCCGATCTCAAGTGCTGTTTTTCTGACGATTGCAGGGATATCAAGCTGTGCTTTTGTTGTGATCTCACCTGTTACGAGGATAAATCCTGTACAGCTTGCTGTCTCACATGCTACACGGCTCATTGGGTCCTGCTCCATGCATGCATCAAGGATTGCATCTGATACTGCATCACAGAGTTTGTCAGGATGTCCTTCTGTTACTGACTCTGATGTAAATAATAATTTTTCCATTTTAGCTCCTTTCGCTTAATCTGCTAATGTTTTGTCGCATAAAAAAACGCTCATCATAACGATAAGCGGATTAAAATTAAAGATAATAGAAATCCTCTTATTGTTCGATTACTCGCTCAGGTTGGCACCTTCCTGTCTGCTAACGGGGTTGCCGTGACTTCATAGATCCTTTGTATCTCCATCACTCTGAATAAGAGAAAATACAATATTCGGTTTTCAAATCTTCCGACAGCTATATTACTACCTTATTATTGCTATGTCAAGCTCTATTTTGTTGACTTTCTGCTTTCATGCATATATACTTAAAATTAGTTATTTAGAACTAATGCGCCAGATATTAATTACTTAATTATCTGCTGCATCAGAAACCATCGGGGGAAACGTAATGAGAAAAATCACACCAAAAGAGGCTCAAGCAGGTATGTTTACAACAGCTCAGGTAAAAACGCCTCTTGGACAGGTACTTGCTGAACCGGGCACCGAGCTTACGCGCCAGCTCATCAACAAAATGAAATTGTATAAGGTCGAGTATATTATGGTAGAGGGTGACGATCCGAATGCCGCCTCTGAACCAGCTCCTGCTCCTGTTCCCAAAACACATGCACAGGAGAGCATCACTCACAATCAGAAGATACTTGTCTCTGACGAGTTTAGGGATTTCCAGCTCAAATACCTGTCGTGTATCAACAATATAAAGGATACTTTCAACGATATATGTAACGGAAAGGATTCGATCGATGAGGTCAGAATGCTCTCATCCGTTATTGATCTTTTTGCATCCTGTCACACGACAATGGAGCTTTTTGATTTGCTTTATAATATGCGTTCCATAGCTGATCCACTCTATTCGCACAGTCTCAACGTAGGGCTTATCTCTCGCATGATCGGACGCTGGATTCGCCTTGAGAAACGTGATCTTAACACTCTTACCATCAGTGGACTTCTCCATGACGTAGGCAAATGCAAGATTCCGGAGGAAATCTTAAATAAACCTGGCAAACTTACCGATGAAGAATTTGCCCTTATCCGCCAGCATCCGAAATTCGGTCATGATATGCTTAAAAAACTGCCTATTGACTCACGTATCAAGAGAGCTGCCCTTATGCACCACGAGCGTTGTGACGGTTCAGGATACCCTTCACATATCGATGGCGATCTGATAGATGATTTTGCCATGATAGTAGGTATAGCAGATGTGTACGATGCCATGACAGCAGCCAGACTTTACCGTGCTCCACTGTGTCCGTTTCAGGTCATTGCAAGCTTTGAGGACGAGGGCTTTGCCAAATACAATACTCAGTATCTTCTCGTGTTCCTTAAAAAGCTCGCAGCCGCTTACCAGAACAACCGTGTCATACTGAGTGACGGAAGAAGCTGTAATATCGTTATGATGCATCCTCATGAGCTTTCACGCCCAATAGTACAGTTTGATGACAACAAAGTAGTCGATCTCTCACTGCGTCGCGATCTTTTCATTAAATCTGTTATGTAATTGTAACAGCAATTAGAAAACACTTAACACATCACAAGCTTGATTTTACTGTATATAGGGTTAGATCATATTTTATACATTAAACACATTTTAAATCAGGTACACAAAAAACCGACTCGATCGAGCCGGTTTTCTTTATATCTTTCTTCGCCTTAAGATACCTTCAATATAAATTTCTGTAATTCCTTCTCATCCTCAACCTTCGCGATCTGCGCTCCGATCTTGGTGAGCTTCTCCTCAAGAGCCTCATATCCTCTCTGGATGTAGTAGATATCATCTACCACTGTGATACCATCTGCAGCAAGTCCAGCGATAACAAGTGCAGCTCCGGCTCTTAAATCCGGTGCATTTACTCTGGCGCCTGTGTATCTGTTTACACCGCTGATGATAGCGATATTGCTCTCTACCTTTATGTCTGCTCCCATTCTGGTAAGCTCGTCAACATACTTGAAACGGTTTTCAAATATGCTCTCTGTCACAGTGCTTGTTCCCTCTGCTATACCGAGCAGTACAGCCATCTGTGGCTGCATATCTGTAGGAAATCCCGGGTATGGAAGTGTGGTAACCTGTGTGTGTCTGAGCTTTCCGTCTGAGATAACTCTTACGGAATCATCAAACTCTTCTACCTTACATCCTACCTCTAAAAGCTTTGCTGTTGTAGCCTCAAGGTGCTTCGGTATAACGTCCTTTACGAGTACGTCACCGCCTGCTGCCGCAACCGCAAACATAAATGTACCAGCCTCGATCTGATCAGGAATAACAGAATACTCTGTGGCATGTAGCTTCTCCACACCCACGATCCTTATTACGTCTGTTCCTGCACCTCTGATATTTGCTCCCATGCTGTTGAGGAAGTTTGCCACATCAACTACATGAGGTTCTTTTGCAGCATTCTCAATGACAGTCTTGCCATCTGCCATGGCAGCCGCCATCATGATATTGATAGTTGCTCCGACTGAAACTTTATCGAGGTATATATGTGTCCCCTTAAGCTCCTGTGCCTTTGCCACTACAAGACCATGGGCGATGTCCACCTCTGCGCCCATTGATCTGAAGCCCTTCATATGGAGATCTATAGGTCTGCTTCCTATATCACATCCACCCGGAAGTGCTACCTCTGCATGTTTGTATTTTCCAAGTAATGCACCGATAAGATAATATGATGCTCTTATTTTTCTGATAAATTCATTGTCTACGTTCACACCCCTGATAAATGAACCATTTATCTTTACTTTGTGTACGTCCACGCGCTCTACATGTGCGCCTATTTCCTCGATTGCCTGAAGTAAGACGTTGATGTCTCTTACATTTGGCAAATTATCTATCGTTACAGTCTCGTCTGTCATTATGGCAGCAGCTAAAATAGCAAGCGCAGCATTCTTAGCGCCACCAATCTCAACTTCACCGTATAAAGGATTTCCACCCTTGATCACGTACTGTTCCATATTCCACCTCTATGAATTCAGGAGTCAAACTACCTCCTAATATACTATTCGCAAAATTTACAATTGTTATACATTTCCACTAATTTTTCAACTGTCTGCTCGACATTCAGCCCCTCCTCGGAAACTTCCATGTCTGCATACTGCTCATACAATTTTGAGCGTTCTTCAAAAAGGGTCTTAAGTGTCTGCCCTTCCTTTAATACTACACCTCTCCCCTTTATATCTGCAAGTCGTTTTTCCAAAACGGCATAGGAAACTTTGAGATAAACAACTGTGCCTATCTCCTTAAGATGTTCCATGGCTTCCTTTCCGTATATAACTGAACCGCCTGTAGCTATAATGGTCCTTTTAGCCTCAATAGAGGCATTCACATGGTTTTCCACCTGTATGAATCCTTCTGTGCCTTTTTCTTCTATTATTTCACGCAGGAGTTTCCCCTCCTGCTCCTGTATCAACAGATCGGCATCCAAAAACTGATACCCTAGCATTTTTGCAAGGATAACACCTATTGTGCTCTTTCCTACTCCAGGCATGCCGATTAGTACAATATTAGTTTTCTGTTTCATCTACAGCCTCAGTATTCTCAGTGTTATCTGTTGTTTCTGTACTCTCAGTAGTACCTGTAGACTCTGTATCCTCGGTGCTCTGTGTTGTTGTAGTAAAGTAGTTGTGGATCTTGATCTTATTGAGCTGGCTCTGTTTTACAGACCACGACTCGTCATCCTGCCATCCTGAAAGAATCTCATTGTAGTATTTATCCTCTTTATTGCTCTTTACAGTCTTTCGGTTTGTCTCTGTGGCTTCCTCATCTGTTCTCTTATCGAGTCTGACGATATAGTATGAATCATCTGTTGTGATAAGATCTGAAACCTGTCCCTCCTCAAGGGAATTGAGCGCATCTACCACACTTTGGTCAAGGTTGTTGGTAGTGTATACACTGTCACTTGTCTTGCTCTCAGATGAAGACTCTGTTGACTCTGTATCATCAACACTCTCTGTGCCGTCTGTACTGCTGTCTGATGAATCAGACAGTGCCGGATCAACATATGTAGCATATGTTCCTGTTGTCGCAGAAGTTCCTGCTGCCGAAGCTGCATCCTCAAGTGTTGAACCCTGTGCAAGTGCATCGACAATGGCATCTGCCTGTGCCTTTATTTGTGCTACCTGATCGTCTGTATATGACTGATACTGGTAGCTTGAATCATAATATCCTTTGTAATCGAGCTTTACTGCCGTATAGGCAGACATATTTGCCTCCTCATCGGTCACATCTGAATCCGCATCATTGATGATAGCAGCATACATCTTGTTCTTTATCAGGCGAAGCTCAAGGTATTCTTTGATGATATCCTCTGTAGCTCCCATCTCATCTATCGCATCGTCTGAGTTATCCTTCATGAACTGCTTTGCAGCATCCTCTATCTCAGATTTCTCATCATCTGTAATCTCTACATCATAATCAGACTCATGTGCTTTTAATGTGTAAAGCTCATGAACCTCCTCAATTGCATTGCTCTTCCAGGTATCGAGCACTGTATCAGTTCCTGTAACTGTATTGTCCCAGTAGCCCTCGCCCATGTACTGTATATACATGTCATCATATCCGGCTTCCTGGTATCTTATTATAAAATTCACAAGCCCAAGCTTGATATTCTCATTGTCAAGTGTCGCAACTGTTGCGTCTTTATTTATTGCACATCCTGTAAAAGATGTAATTGATAATGTTGCAGCTAATAATATTGCTACTATTTTTTTTGCTTTCATAATTTGTCCTCTCCAAATTTTTGCATAGCATCGCTTGTATATTATAGAGCTTTTCCGCCTTACTGGCAAGCATTTTCTAAAGTTTGTAAAATATCGTCAATTTAGTGTAAAACTACCTGCCATAACTATGCTATCTGCCAAATTATGTTACTGTTCACACCTTACATTGTGACCAGCAACAATTACTACACCAGCTCCTCCTTCATCTGTGCGACAAGTTCCTCGACCACATCCATGACCTCACGCCTTTTTGCTGTGCTGCCATTTTGTAGATCAATTGTAAAATACGGATTTTCCGCAATGTTAAATTTGAGTGATGCCCTGTATTTTCCGACCAGTTCAGGTATTTTCTCAGGATTTATCCTTGCGTGCTCAAACATCGTAAGCTTGACCTGCTGCCCGGTCTGCTTTATCTCTGTGATATAGGCTGCATGGGCGGCTGCCTTTAACCTTGCGACACGAAGGAGATTGAGCACAGATTTTGGCGGCTCTCCGAAACGGTCTATAAGCTCCTCGAGCATCTCATCCTTTTCCTCTTCGGTCTCAATGCCCGCCACACGCTTATATATATCGAGTTTCTGAAACTCGTTGGAAATATAACTTACAGGAATATATGCATCAGTCGAGATATCCACAGTCGTATCGAATTTCTCCTGCGGATCTTCGATACCCTTTGCCTCCTTTACCGCTTCGCTTAACATCTTGCAGTACAGATCATATCCGACAGCCTCCATGTGTCCGCTCTGCTCCGCTCCGAGCAGGTTTCCGGCACCTCGTATCTCAAGATCTCTCATGGCAATCTTAAAGCCGCTTCCCAGATCAGAGTACTCCTTTATTGCGGCAAGTCTCTTCTCCGCGATCTCCTTTAACATCTTGTTTCTTCTATACATAAGAAAGGCATATGCTGTCCTGTTTGATCTTCCGACACGCCCGCGAAGCTGATAAAGCTGCGAAAGTCCCATGTTGTCTGCATCATGTATGATCATCGTATTTACATTTGAGATATCGAGTCCCGTCTCTATGATGGTTGTCGATACAAGCACATCTATCTCACCGTTTATGAAGCGGTACATGATGTTCTCAAGCTCCGTTTCCTTCATCTGTCCGTGTGCAAAAGCCACGTTTGCGTCCGGCACAAGCTCCTGTATTCGCATGGTCATCTCGGCAATATCCTTTACCTTATTGTATACATAGTATACCTGTCCGTCTCTGGCAAGCTCCCTATTTATCGCTTCACGCACCAGCTCCTCGTTAAATTCCATGACATAGGTTTGGATAGGTACTCTGTCCATAGGCGGTTCCTCGAGCACGCTCATATCCCTTATTCCGATAAGGCTCATATGAAGTGTTCTAGGGATAGGTGTAGCTGTCAGCGTAAGCACATCCACGTTGACCTTTAGCTGCTTTATCTTTTCCTTGTGAGCCACTCCAAAACGCTGCTCCTCGTCTATCACAAGAAGCCCCAGATCCTTAAACTGCACATCCTTTGACAGTATCCTGTGTGTGCCTATAACGATGTCCACCTGACCTTTTTTGAGCTTTTCTATAGTCTTTTTCTGCTCAGATGCACTCCTGAAACGACACATGAGATCCACATTGACAGGGAAATCCTTCATCCTCTGTGAAAATGTATTGTATATCTGCTGAGCAAGGATAGTCGTAGGTGCCAGATATGCCACCTGTTTGCCGTCCTGCACTGCCTTAAATGCGGCTCGTATCGCTACTTCTGTCTTTCCGTAGCCAACATCACCGCAGATCAGTCGATCCATGATCTTGTGGCTCTGCATATCAGCCTTTGTAGCCTCGATCGCCAGTATCTGATCCTCTGTCTCATCAAACGGAAACAGCTCCTCAAACTCTCTCTGCCATACGGTATCCTCGCCAAAAGCAAAGCCGTTTTCCTGCTCTCTTTGTGCATACAGTTTGACAAGATCTCCTGCTATCTGTTTTACGGCACCTCTTACGCGGCTCTTTGTCTTGTTCCACTCCTGTCCACCGAGCTTGTTAAGCTTTGGCTTTCTGGCATCTTTTCCGGCATATTTCTGTATCATGTCAAGCTGTGTAGCCAGAATATACAGATTTGAGCCACCCTGATACTCGATCTTGATGTAGTCCTTTACTTTTTTGTCCACCTCGATCTTCTCGATACCGCGGTAGACTCCAAGACCGTGATTTTCGTGAACGACATAGTCACCTACCGACAGATCCGTAAAGCTCTGTATCTTCTCACCCTCGTAAGTGCGGTGACGCTTCTTTTTCTTCTTCTGCGCACCGAAAATATCCGACTCCGTGATTATCGCAAACTTAAGTATCGGATACTCAAAGCCCTTGCGCACCTTGCCGTAGCAGACCATGATCTGCCCCTCTTCAAGGTCGTGATCATAGTTTTCAGTATAAAAGCATGTAATTTCCTGATCCGTGATGTCCTCCGCCAGACGTTTTGCCCTCGTGCGCGAACCGGATAAAAGGATTACCTTGTAGCCGTTCTTTTTGAAACGTTTTAAGTCTTTGATAAGCAGCTCAAAGCTGTTATTATACGGGCTTACGCTCTGACAGTGTATACCGTACTGACCTGTCTGGTGCAGTCCGTTTGCCTTGTTATCGAGCGCACCGAGAGCCACGCACGAATACTTCTCAAGCTTTGCGACGATCTCCTTTTCGGTAAATATCCCTGACATCTGCCCCGGAAGTATATAGCCCTTGGCAAGTCTCTGCTTCATGCTCTCCGAAAACTCCATCTCGGTAAGCCTTCCCTGCTCACAGCAACGGCTTAATTCATCAAAAAATATAAAACTGTCCTTTGCCGCAAAATAGTCAAGCAGACCTACCCTGCTGTCAAAAAAGTACGACAAATAAGCGTCCATGCCTGCATACATGGACAGCTCGCCCCATTCCTCTGCCAGCTCGTCTGCCATGGAGCTTATGCGGTATGCTTCCTCGGTCTTCATCTGCTTTCTGAACTTATCAGACACACGTTTTGCCTCTGCCTGCATCCGCTCTATTCCTGCCGCTTTTTCATCATCCGAAAGTACGATCTCCGCTGCCGGATATACTGTCACCTCGTCCACCGTCTCAACGGATTTCTGGCTGTCGCTGTCGAAAAACCTGATCGTATCTATCTCATCGCCCCACAGCTCGATACGGATAGGATTTTCCTCCGTGAGTGGAAAAATATCAAGTATTCCACCCCTGACAGAAAACTGTCCCATCGTATCTACCTGATATTCCTTTTCATAGCCCATTTTCACAAGAGCCTCTGTCACTTCCTTAAGGTCGATAAGCTGTCCCGACTCAAAGGTGATGACATTGTCCCACATCTTCTCGATAGGTGCCATCGTATTCATAAGTGCATCAAAGGTTGTGACCATTGTCACCGTATCCTGCTCACGTATTGCCTTGAGTGCTCTTATACGCTCCGCGGTGAGCAGATTTCCCCTGATATCCGACTGATAGAAAAGCACATCCTTTGACGGATAGTACACTATATTTGTGTCAAAAAAACTGTACTCTTCGTACAGTTCCTTTGCTTTTTGCTCGCTGAAGGTCACGATAAGCTTGTTTCTTTCGTTTCCTCCAAAAGCGTATATCATTTGTGATTTTTGCGCATCTATACACCCCGTAATCGATACGAGTCCTGATGATTTTTCTGCTGTCTTTGTCATCTCCTCAAAGCCCGCAAGACTGCGGAGAGGCTCTACAAATGCTCTCACTTTTTTGTCTCCATTTCTGTCTATTCTAAACTCACAACTCACGTCTTTATTTAATTCCGGTGAGTCTAAATGGTTAATTTAGTTATACATGTTCATAGCCTTGTCTGTCTCATCCTGCATCATAAGGACTGCCGCATCCATGGCATGACCTATGGCTTCCTCAACCTTTTCGCGGTCCTCACTGTTAAATCTGCCGAGCACATGGTCTGCAAGATCCCAGCCCTCCGGCTTTTCACCGACACCGACCTTTATCCTCTTAAAGCCCGAAGTACCTGTCATTGCAATGATATTTTTGATGCCGTTGTGTCCTCCGGCACTGCCCTTTTTCCTGATACGGATGCGTCCCGGTTCAAGCGAGATGTCATCAAATATGACTATCATGTCCTCATCAGGATCGAGCTTATAAAAATTCATGACCTCTGCAACCGACTCACCGCTTAAATTCATGTAAGTCTGTGGTTTTACGAGGAGCACCTTCATGCCCTCTATCACACCGCTGCCGCAAAGTGCCTTATGCTTTTTGTCCGTCACATTTATATTGTATTTATCCGCGAGCGCATCTATAACATCAAATCCGATATTGTGTCTTGTGTGCTCATATTTTTTATCCGGATTTCCAAGTCCGACTATTACAAACATAGTTCCTCCTGCCTGTTTTGTATATTTCCGATTATATTTAAAAAAGTTATATATGTTTTCTGTACTGAATACTACTGCAATTCAAAGTAAAACAAATACTGCTGGATAATTCCGGCTACACCGTTGTAACGCTCGAAATCAAATCCGTCACTGTAGTATTTGTCCAGAAGCTGCTTTACATGCGTATCTATAGGAAATGCATCAACATGATGCAGTCCGAAAAGGCAGATACAATTTGCTACCTTTTTACCTATGCCCTTGCGCTCAAGCAGGCTGGTCATTGCCTCATCATAGCTCATTTTGCGCAGTTTATCAAGCCAGTCGGGATTTTGCAGACCATAGCTGTATATCTCTTTTAAGTATGATGCCCTGTAGCCAAAGCCCATGCTGCGATCCTCAAACACCTCATCAGCGACCTCTCCCGGCTTTGGGAATGTATACATGCCCTCATGTCCTTCTATCGGTCTGCCACACCTGCTGCAAAGCAGATCTACGCTGTTTGTAATTCTTTTTATGTTGTTGTTCTGCGAGATCATAAACGTAACGATCATCTCCCAGAGATCCTGCTTTAAAATGCGCACACCACTGCCGTATGCATATGCCTCCTTCAGATGTTCGTCCGTTCCATCAGCTATAAGCTTTGCGATCCCGGCATAGTCGGTATCCATATCAAGATAGTCTCTCCAGACACTGTTCCATTCATCCTCATCACAGTCAAATATAAATTCATTTCCATCCTGTGTGATCTTTATGGCTTTGTCAAAAGCCACTATCGTATATTCGTTTTCACCTGTATTTTTCCATCTGAAGCACTGACCGCTGTCTGCGATCTGCTTTAGATCCAGATTATCTATCTTTGCTTTGTACATATTCGTTAATCTTTCTTCTTATCTCTTCAAATTGTTTCCTTGTAACCTCATTGTCCGACTCAAAAGCCATCATTTTATCCAGATAGCCGCGTTCCTTTGCAATGCGCGTACTGATCGGATAAACCAGCTCAAACGTCAGTGCGATATGTCCTGCCAGATTGTCAACAGCAGTCTTTTTATAAGCGCGAAGCACCGCATGCTTCTCATCAAATGCCGCCATGACCTCCGGTGTGATCGTAGAGTTTTTCAGCTCATATGTGGTCACATTGTATATCTCCTCGGGCGGTGTATCTATATTCACCCTGAAAATGTCTACCTTATCCGCGTCCCTTATGATGTTGCAGAACATCACCGTATACTCATCAAGGTTTTCATCTATGCGGAATGCGCTGTGATTTCTTATCGCAGTCTCGACTATCACTCCGTATTTATCCCCGTAAAAATCATCCACATATGTATCTATAAGACCTTCCTTAAAAAGCAGATCTGCTCCGAAATTCGCATGGTCTACCGACTGTGCATCGCTGAATGTGCCGTAACGCTTTATCTGCTCAAATCTGCCGACATCGTGCAGCATGCCGGTAAGCCACGCTACATCGGTCTCGTATTCATTCAGATTTATGTCTTTTGCAATCAGTTCACACAGCTCTGCCACCCTGTATGTGTGGTCTATTTTCAGCTTTATTTTCGGATCGGCAGCGTTGTATCTGCCGGTGTATTCTGCAAATGTGTTTTGCACTCTTTCTCTATCTATCTTCATATTTGTTTCTCCTGCGAGCTTATATAATTGCCGAAAAAATAAGGGCAGATGCAAAAGCATCCGCCCTTATTATAGTGCATATCACTAAGCAGTTTCAATCTCTGCTTTGTATTTTTCAAGAATAAGGTTCTGAATATTCTCACGCGTGACAGAATTGATAGGATGAGCTATATCCCTGTACTCACCGTCATTTGCCTTGCGGCTTGGCATTGCGATAAAAAGTCCTTTCTCTCCCTCGATCACCTTGATGTCATGTACTACGAATTCATCGTCGATCGTTATAGAAACAACCGCTTTCATTTTGCCTTCTTTTTCAACCTTGCGAATTCTGATGTCTGTAATCTGCATTTTTGTCCCCCTCGTCTGTTGTTAAATTACATATCTTTCATTTTTTTCTTTTACTATCCTGATACCGTCCTCACCGCAGTAGTATGTATTTGGATTGATCGTGCCGCGGCTTTCCACTATGCAATTCTCGAGATGTACGTTATCTCCTATGTATACATCATTGAGAATGACACAGTTTTTGACTGTTGTATTCTTACCCACAAATACCTGCTTGAAAAGGACTGAGCCTTCGACATTGCCGTTTATGATACATCCGCTTGATATCAGGCTGTTTCCGACCTGTGAACCGACATTGAACTTTGCCGGTGGAAGATCGTCCACCTTTGAACAGATGGTTGGCTCTTCCTTGAAGAAGTAACTTCTTACATCCGGACGCAGGAAATCAATATTTGTCTTGAAATATGCGTCTATATCTGCGATGTTGTTCCAATAAGAATTAATCTTATAGCCATAGATCCTCTTTACACTCTTGTAACGCACAAGGATGTCATTTACGAAATCGTATCTATTTTCCTCCGCTGCATTTTCAAGAAGCTCTATAAGCTGACGTCTTCTTACCACATATATGCCTGTGGAAATGGTATTTGATGAAGCCTCGATAGGCTTCTCATCAAACTCCGTAATCCTTGAATCATCATCCATGCGTACCACACCGAAACGGCTTACATCATCGTCTACCATCATGTCTTTGCACACAACTGTGATATCTGATTTTTTCTCGATGTGGAAATCAAGCACTTTGTTGAAATCCATCTTGTATACACAATCACCGCTGCTTATGATGACATACGGCTCATGACGTTTCTTTAAGAAATCGATATTCTGATACATCGCATCGGCAGTGCCTCTGTACCAGTCACTGTTTTCCGCTGTAACCGTAGGTGTAAAGAGGAATAATCCTCCCTGTTTTCTGCCGAAATTCCACCATTTTGATGAGCTTAAGTGCTCGTTGAGTGAACGCGCATTGTACTGCGTGAGCACCGCAACTGTCTGGATGTGGGAATTGGTCATACTGCTCAGTGCAAAATCAATACTTCTGAAGCTGCCCCCGATAGGAAGTGCAGCTACCGCACGCTTCTGAGTCAGTTCCTTCATCCTATTATTATTTCCGCCAGCTAAAATTATACCTAATGCCTTCATTTTCCGTCACCTGCCTTGATAATAACTTCTCCACCTTCCAGTATTCCATCAGTGTAATCACCCTCACATGTCACACCTGCTATGGCTGTATTCTTTCCGATCTTGACACCATCCGGTATCACTGAATTTTCCCCGATCGTAACCAGTCCGAATGAGTAAATGCTCTCGTTTAATACATTCGGTTTTTCATCTCCGAATCCCAATACTACGTCACGGCCAATCCTGCTGTTTTCTGCTATGATGGATTTGTCGATGGTGACATTTTCTCCTATGACAGTGTCTCTCATTATGATGGAATCACGTATTACCGCGCCTCTGCCGATCTTGACATTTGCACCGATAACACAGTTCTCCACATGTCCGAAGCACTCTGTTCCTTCTCCCACGATGCTTCGTCCGACATATCCCCCATCAGCTATGTAAAGTGGCTCGATCGCATCGTTTTTGGTGTAGATCTTCCAATATTCCTCGTAGAGGTTAAACTCAGGAATGAGATCCACCAGCTCCATATTTGCCTCCCAGTAAGAGCCGAGTGTACCTACATCCTTCCAGTAACCGTTGAATTCATATGCAAACATACGTCTGTCATTGCCAAAGCAATACGGTATGATATGCTTTCCAAAGTCACAGTTTTCTTGATCCTTAAGCTCCAAAAGAGCTTCCTTTAGTACCGACCATGAGAAAATATATATACCCATGGATGCCAGATTGCTGCGCGGATTCGCAGGCTTTTCCTCGAATTCCTGTATACGCTTGTCATCATCCGCTATAACGATTCCGAATCTGCTCGCCTCCTCGATAGGAACGGGCATGGTGGCTATTGTGACATCCGCATTGTTCTCCTTATGGAAATCAAGCATCACCTCATAGTCCATCTTGTAAATGTGGTCACCTGACAGGACCAGTACATAATCCGGATCGTAACTATCAATGTACCTCATATTCTGGTAGATAGCATTGGCTGTACCCGTATACCACTCGCTGTTTCCACTCTTTTCATAAGGCGGCAGTATAGTCACTCCTCCATTATTCCTGTCGAGATCCCATGGAATACCGATTCCGATATGGGCATTTAACTGGAGTGGCTGATACTGTGTGAGTACACCCACTGTATCAATGCCTGAATTAATGCAGTTGCTCAAAGGAAAATCGATTATCCTGTATTTTCCTCCGAATGAGACTGCCGGTTTTGCTACGTTCGCTGTCAGAACACCAAGTCTGCTGCCTTGACCGCCTGCTAAAAGCATGGCTATCATTTCTTTCTTGATCACGTTATCACTCCTCGTCTGTTCTAATTTTGTTTTAACTGTTCCATCGGTACAAATACGTACTTATAATATAAGAACAGAAATTTTGTTACTAGAATTATAACACATCGCTTGTTTTAGTACAACATTATTCACAATTTTTTTGTCTATTTTCATATTTTTTTGGCATTTTGCACAATTTAAATCCGTAATTGTTTTCTCTTTCCAAATATATCATTTAGATGTATAATCAATAGGAAAAGAAAATTTGATCAGGTAGGTATAAATTAATGTATAAATTAAATTTCAAACAGCCAATACATGTGCATTTCATAGGTATCGGAGGCATCAGCATGAGCGGACTTGCTGAGATACTTCTCGATGAGGGATTTACCATCTCAGGTTCAGACTCAAAAGAATCAGACCTCACAAAAGGGCTTGAGGCAAAAGGTGTAAAGGTATTCTACGGTCAGAGTGCTGCAAACATCATTCCGGGCATAGATCTTGTTGTATACACGGCAGCTATCCACGAGGATAATCCTGAATTTGCCGAGGCAAAAGCACAGGATATCCCAATGCTTACGCGTGCTGAACTGCTTGGCCAGATCATGGACAATTATGATTATTCCATTGCAGTAGCCGGAACTCACGGAAAGACCACCACCACATCAATGATCAGCCAGGTACTCCTTGAGGCCGACACTGATCCTACCATTTCTGTAGGCGGTATTTTGTCAGCTATCCACGGCAACCTGCGCGTTGGTGATTCTGAGTACTTTATATCAGAGGCCTGCGAGTATACCAACAGCTTTTTGAATTTCAGACCACGCTACAGCATCATCTTAAATGTGGAAGCAGAACATCTTGATTTCTTCAAGGATATCAACGATATCAGACATTCTTTCCACGAGTATGCGTCAAACACACTCCCTGACGGTGCTACGATCATCAACGGAGAGATCGACAACTACGAAGAGATTGTTGCCGGACTGCCTCAGAAGATCATAACATATGGCTTTGATTCAAAATATGACTTCTATCCGGAAAATATAACCTATGATGATAAAGCTTGTGCATCTTTTACAGCTATGAGACAAGGTACTGCACTTTTCGACGTAAAGCTGTCCGTACCGGGCGCACACAACGTCAGCAATGCACTTGCCGCTATCGCGTTATCCACCACACTCGGCCTTGAGAATGACGCAATACTCAAAGGACTCGACAAATTCGGTGGTGCTGACAGACGTTTCCAGTACAAGGGCAAGGTAAACGGAGTCACAGTGATCGATGATTACGCTCATCATCCGACAGAGATCCGCGCAACACTCACAGCCGCACAGAATTATCCACATGACAGACTGGTACTCTGCTTCCAGCCACATACTTATTCAAGAACAAAAGCATTCTTAAATGACTTTGCAGATGTTCTCTCAATAGCAGATGTTGTAGTTTTAGCTGATATATACGCAGCCCGCGAGAAGAATACCTTCGGTATCTCCTCAAAGGATATACTTGATCTGCTGCTGGAAAAAGGTGTTGATGCACACTATTTCCCATCGTTCGAGGAAATTGAGAAATTTTTATCAGAAAATTGTGTAAACGGTGACCTGTTGATAACGATGGGTGCCGGAAACGTTGTAGAAATAGGCGAAAACCTGCTTAACAAATAAGTTATCCACATTATCCACATGTAAAATGTTAACAACTTTCATTTTGCGTGTGGATTTTTTAATAAATTGTCAACACATTATATACCCTCTGTAACTGGTAATTTTCGTATATTTTGGATAGTTATCCACATTATCCACAATTAATTGTTAATTACTATTCGTTGATTTTACAGGGTTTGTGGCACTTTTTTACATCTTCACACCTGTGGATTATTGTGCTATAATTTCTCACAGGTTAAATTCGAAAGAGAGATTTTTAAATTATGGCAACGATAAGCATAAGCAGTGACATAGCAACATCATTCACTACTGTGTCAGACATTTTTATAGATAGATACATGCCAAAGGCAAACGGTGAGTTCGTAAAGGTTTACCTTTATCTGCTCCGCGCAATAGGCTCAGGTAATGGCGTGGCATCAATTTCCGATATAGCCGATCATTTCAGCAACACGGAAAATGACGTAATACGTGCACTAAATTACTGGGCATCAATGGGTATACTTAAGCTGAGTACGGATGCACAGGGCAATATCACGGCACTTAATGTACCGGTTCTTACCGATAATGGTGGTGCTGATGTTGGTGGCACTGATATGACTATGAATGGGAATGTGCAAGGTGCCGGTAGTGCAGACAGAGTTATGACTGCCAATGCGCATGGTGTCGATAATACAGGCACAACTATAACTGGCAATATGCAAAGTGCTGGCAATACAGGTAATATTATAACAGTTAATATGAGTGGAGCCACACCAAACGCAAACAGTGCTGCTACTACAACAGTAGGTTTCACTGACAGTCTGCTTTCTAGAAATGTTGCTCTAAGTAATAATAGTAATAATAGTAACAATACTACTAGTGGTAGTAATAATGCTGACAATTCAAAATCTGTCAATGCTTCCCGTATCGAGAAGCGCAAAGAATACACTCTCGATGAGATAAAGGTATTCAGAAACGATCCTGATGTTTCGGAGCTTTTCTTTATTATAGAGACTTATCTGAAGCACACACTTTCTTCCAGTGATACCAATCTGGTACTTTACTGGCTGGACGAGCTTCATTTCGCTCCGGATCTGATCGAGTATCTTGTGGAATACTGTATCACAAAGGGACATTCAAGCCTTCGTTACATGGACAAGGTAGCACTCGGCTGGGCAGATGCCGGTATCTCGACCGTGGAGCAGGCAAAAGACGATGCCGCAGCACATTCACAGATATATTATGCAGTTATGAAGGCTCTCGGCATCACAGGGCGCAATCTGGTCGATTCAGAGATTACCTTTATCAACAAATGGTCGGGTGAATACGGATTTGATATAGAGCTTATAAAAGAGGCATGTGGACGCACGATCTCAAACATACATCAGCCAAGCTTTGAGTATACTGATTCTATACTCAACAACTGGCGCAAGAAAAATGTTCATTCAAAGAAGGATATAGAAGTTCTGGATGAAAGCTTCGCCAAGAACCGTAAATCCCAGTCAGCCGCAGCAGATTCTAAAGCTAATGCAGGCGATCCTAAGAAGAATAAGTTCAACAATTTCAACCAGCGCAGTCATGACTATGACAAACTGGAGAAGCTGTTTCTTAATTCTTCCGTATAAATTTTATATTTAACACCAATACGCACATATATGATGTAACAAACTATATCACTAATGAATACGCGTAGTTATCAGTAGTAGAATATTATGATTAAAGGGTTAAAAGGTAGCATGTAGTAATCTGATTAATCATAAATGAGGGGCAAAATACCTTTTGACCCTCATATCATATTATATATGCTCAACCATCTCAGGAGGAAACATGGCACTTACCAATGCTCAATATGATGAGATAATGCGAAGCTACGACAAACGTCAGCTTCAGAACAAATACATACGTGACAAACGCATCGAGAACGCTTACAAGCTAGCACCTCGCCTAAAAGAGATAGATGACGGTATAGCCTCGGCCTCGGTACAGCAGGCATACAGGCTTATGGATGGCGATAAATCAGCTCTGCCGGTACTGCGCGCCACTATCGAGGACTACAAGGAGGAACGTGCCGCACTGCTTGGCACTCTCGGTTTTCCACAGGATTATTTTGATCCTATCTATACGTGTCCGGATTGTCATGATACCGGATATGTTGATGGTCAGAAATGCCACTGCTTCAAGCAGGCTATCATAAATACAGTTTACTCCCAGTCGAATATACGGGAGATTTTAGAACGTGAGAATTTTTCCACTCTCACATATGATTTTTATTCAGATTCACAGATAAATCCCGCCACAGGGCTTTCAGCTCTGCAGACTGCCAAACAGGCAGTAGCGGAATGTCACAATTTTATAGACAATTTCAATGATAAACCTAAAAACCTGCTTTTCTACGGTGATACCGGTGTCGGCAAGACATTTTTATCAAATTGTATCGCCAGAGACTTATTAGATGCAGGTTATTCAGTTATCTACTTTACAGCATTTCAATTATTTGATATATTAAGCAAAGGTGTGTTCGAGAAAGATGCCGATGCCATAGCAGCGCATCAGAACATATTTGACTGCGATCTTCTTATTATAGATGATCTCGGCACAGAGCTTGCAAATTCGTTCACCACATCACAGCTTTTCCTATGCGTAAATGAGAGGATACTCCGGCAGAAATCTACTATTATTTCTACCAACCTCAGTTTAGGACATATTGTTGATGTTTATTCTGAACGAACACTGTCTAGAATTTCCAGCAATTATACTATTATTAAACTTTTTGGTGATGATATACGCATTAAAAAGCGTTCATTAAAATAGCGCTTTTTATATATATTTAGTTTATTATATGGAGGAATAACGATGCCAAACGATGAGAGAATTTTGGAGACTATGCCAACAGGTACACTTGGACTTGTTGCAACAGAAAGCTGTATAGGGCTTGCCGAAAAGGTAGACTCTTACTTACAGGGATGGAGAGAGCACAGAGAGCATGAGCATGCTAATGAGATAGCTTTCAAGGATTATTACAAGAACAGCTATATCATCAAGCCTTCTACACCTAGATTCGGTTCAGGCGAAGCAAAATGTGTTATCAATCAGTCAGTTCGTGGCTATGACCTTTACATCATGGTAGATGTAACAAACTACAGCCTCACATACTCTGTATGCGGACAGACAAACCACATGTCACCTGATGACCATTACGCAGATTTAAAGCGTGTTATCGCAGCTGTAGGAGGAAAAGCAAGACGAATCACTGTTATCATGCCTTTCCTTTATGAGAGCCGTCAGCACAGACGTACAGGACGTGAGTCACTCGACTGCCCATTAGCCCTTCAGGAGCTTATAAGCATGGGTGTGGACAACATCATCACATTTGATGCACATGATCCACGTGTTGTAAATGCCATTCCTCTTAACGGATTTGAAAACGTTATGCCTTCATATCAGTTCATAAAAGGTATCTTAAAGAACGTCAAAGACATCACCATTGACGCAGATCACCTTATGATCATCTCTCCTGACGAGGGAGCCACAAACCGTGCTATCTACCTCGCAAATGTACTCGGTGTAGATATGGGTATGTTCTACAAGCGTCGTGATTACAGCCGTATCGTAGACGGACGTAACCCTATCGTAGCACATGAGTTCCTTGGATCTAACGTTGACGGAAAAGATGTTCTCATTATCGATGATATGATCTCATCAGGTGAGAGTATGATCGATACCGCACGTGAGCTTAAGAAACGTAATGCAAAGAGAATTTTTGTAGTATCTACATTCGGTCTTTTCACAAATGGATTTGCTGCATTTGACAAGGCTTACGAGGAAGGCCTTATCTACCGCGTAGTTACAACAAACCTTATTTATCAGTCACCTGAGCTTCTCTCTAAAGAGTACTACATCAGTTGTGATATGAGTAAATACATTGCTTACCTCATCGATACCTTGAACCATGATTGTTCTATCAGTGATCTTCTCTCACCATATGACAGAATTAAGAAGTGTGTTCAGAAATATAATGATGAGCAGGCTGCCGCTAAAAATAACTAGATAAAATATTAAAAGCCGTGTGAAATATAATTTTTCACACGGCTTTTTTTGACACAAAAAATCCAGAGAATCAGAATACCATGTACTCTTAACCTCTGGATTTAATGAAGTCTAAAATTTATACCGATTAAATATTAAACTAACTCAAGGAGAACCTCTAAAGCTCCATCACCTTTACGCTGTCCGATCTTAACGATTCTTGTGTATCCACCGTTACGATCAGCATACTTAGGAGCGATCTCATCGAATAACTTGTTTGTTACGTCGATAGTCTTTGTTCCCTTCTTTGTGCCGTCAGACTCTTTAGCTGTGTAAAGAACTTTGAGCATCTGTCTTCTTGCATGAAGACGTGAAGCAGAATCTTTCTTGATTGTCTTCTCTACTTCGTCATAAACAGTAACTTTCTTTCCGTCTACAACTTCTTTTACTCTCTTGCCATCTTTGTCCTTGCGGGCAACTTTAGCTGTTACAGTAACCTCTTCGAAGTTATCTTTCTCTTTTACTGCTAATGCGATAAGACCCTCAGCGATCTTACGAACCTCTTTAGCCTTAGCCTCTGTTGTAACGATCTTTCCGTTAACGAGAAGCTGTGTTACCTGACCTCTGAGTAAAGCCTTTCTCTGGCTTGATGTTCTGCTTAATTTACGATATTTTGCCATTTTGTTTTCCTCCATTTGTGGGACATCCGGTCACGCTCTTCGGTCTTACTGCCAGACATCGTATCTTGTTGAGATATCCGCATAGGCTCAATTTCAATAAGCTCATACTTCTATCAGTTGCCACTCATGTAACAGACATTACCACGCTCTTTGGACTTACTGATACTGCCTTATGAGTATACCGCCATATGTATTATCATCCTCATCGTAATCAGATGATACCCTGTAATATTTCAAATCACCGGACACATATGACCGCTCTATTTACACAAATCACAATAAGGATTATTCCTCACCCTGATTTAACTGTAAACCTAATTCTTTTAATTTTGCTAAAACTTCTTCTAAAGACTTGCGACCAAGGTTACGAACCTTCATCATGTCCTCAGGTGTTCTATTGATAAGCTCTGCAACAGTATTGATTCCTGCACGCTTTAAGCAGTTGTAAGAACGAACAGAAAGCTCAAGCTCATCTATGTTCATCTCAAGAACTTTCTCCTGAGCGTCATTCTCTTTCTCGATCATAACGTCAACCTGCTGTGCAGCTTCTGAAAGGTCGATGAAAAGATTTAAATGCTCGCTTAAAACTTTAGCAGCAAGGCTGACAGCCTCGTCTGGCTCTAATGTACCATTAGTATATACATCTAATGTAAGCTTATCGTAATCAGTAACCTGACCTACACGTGTATTCTCTACTGTGAGGTTTACACGCTCAACTGGAGTGTAGATAGAATCAACAGCAAGAACTCCGATAGGTGTATCCTCTGTCTTATTCTTGTCTGCGCCTACATATCCTCTACCATTTGTGATAGTAAGCTCCATATATAATTTAGAATCAGCACCACCATTTAAGTGAGCTATCTCTAACTCAGGATTCATGATCTCGATATCTGAATCAACCTGAATATCAGCTGCTGTAACAACGCCTTCACCTTCGAATTCGATATAAGCAACTTTAGGTTCATTTGTAGAACTATTATTGCGAATTGCAAGGTTCTTGATATTCATGATGATCTCAGTCACATCTTCTTTAACACCTGGGATAGAGCTGAATTCATGTAAAACACCATCGATCTTAACCTGGCTTACTGCAGCACCAGGTAAAGAAGAAAGCATGATACGTCTTAAAGAGTTTCCAAGTGTTGTACCGTAACCTCTCTCTAATGGCTCTACAACAAATCTGCCATATGTCTTGTCTTCTGAAATTTCTGCGATTTCAATTCTTGGTTTTTCAAAATCGAACACTACAAATTCCCTCCTTCTCGGGTATCGTTGTTATATGTTATCAAAGAGTGGATAAGCCGGGAAATAAATCCCCGGCAAATCAACCTAATTTTACTTAGAATATAACTCGACGATGAGCATCTCATCTACAGGAACATCAATCTGCTCACGTGTAGGTAAATCTTTTACAGTTCCCTGTAATTTCTCAGCATCTACGTCTAACCACTCAGGAACGATTCTTCCACCGGCTACTTCAACGATGTCTTTCATTCTCTGAATGTTCTTTTTGCTCTCTTTAATTTCGATAACATCACCAGCTTTTACAAGGTATGAAGGGATGTTAACAACTTTTCCGTTTACTGTAACGAATTTATGATCAACGATCTGTCTAGCTTCTTTTCTTGTTCTGGCGAAACCAAGACGGAATACTACGTTGTCAAGTCTTGACTCAAGGATTGTCATAAGGTTTGGACCTGTTAATCCTCTCATCTGATCTGCTCTCTTGTAGTAGTTACGGAAAGGTTTCTCTAAAACACCATAGATGAATTTAGCTTTCTGTTTTTCTCTTAACTGAAGTCCGTACTCAGAAACTTTTCTGTTTGCTCTTGTAAGGTTTCTTCTAGACTTCTTATCATATCCTAAATAACTTGGCTCTAAACCAAGTGATCTGCATCTTTTAAGTACAGGTACTTTATTAACTGCCATTTTAATCTATACCTCCTGATTAGACTCTTCTACGTTTTGGTGGACGACATCCATTGTGAGGTACCGGAGTAACGTCTCTGATAGATGTAACCTCAAGACCACATGCTGAAAGGGCACGGATAGCTGCCTCTCTTCCTGAACCTGGTCCTTTTACGAATACGTCAACTGTCTTTAATCCGTGGATTAAAGCTGCCTTTGTAGCTGTTTCAGCTGCCATCTGTGCAGCATATGGAGTAGATTTCTTTGAACCTCTAAATCCAAGACCACCAGCACTTGCCCATGATAAAGCGTTTCCTTCTGCATCTGTTAAAGTAACGATTGTGTTATTGAAAGATGCCTGGATATGTGCCTGTCCGCGTTCAACGTTTTTCTTTACACGCTTTTTAGTTGTTTTCTTTGCAACATTCTTAGCCATATTTAAACTAACCTACTTTCTCAAATTAAATGTTATTTTTTCTTGTTTGCAACAGTTCTCTTAGGACCTTTTCTTGTTCTTGCGTTTGTCTTTGTCTTCTGACCACGAACAGGAAGTCCTTTTCTATGACGGATACCACGATAGCATCCAATTTCCTGAAGTCTCTTAATATTTAAAGCGATCTCTCTTCTTAAATCACCCTCAACAGTAGCTGTCTCGTCGATAACTGCGCTGATTCTCTTAACCTCGTCATCTGTAAGATCTCTAACACGAGTACTTGGATCAACATTAGCTGCTTCAAGGATACGATTAGCACTTACTCTACCGATTCCGTAGATGTAAGTTAAGCCGATTTCTACACGTTTTTCTCTTGGTAAATCTACACCTGCAATACGAGCCATGTGTGTTTACACCTCCATAATTTTTAGTTATTTACTATAGTAACGATATATCTGCAACACGATATACACTCTCCGAAATACATACACTCTGCAGCTACGGTTGCACGTCCTGAAATGTGTGCAGACACATGTATTCCCATATTTGCATTTTCGTCTTATATCACTCGGTATTATAATATAAGACCAGAATGCCTCTGTTTATTATGAACAGCGATGATATGTTATCTCGCTGCAGCCGCACATAATGATGTGAAAAAAGGGGTTATCACCCAAACGCACAAATAACAGGGTCAAATATTTGTACTAATTAACCCTGTCTCTGCTTATGCTTTGGATTCTCACAGATAATTCTGATGCTTCCTTTTCTCTTGATAACTTTGCACTTTTCGCAAATAGGTTTAACTGATGATCTTACCTTCACAGCAAATCCTCCTTTCTCTATAAAAGTCCTTTTCAGGTACTTTTCCAAAAGTGTCCAGATAGCATTATACACGGACACCTTAGGGAAGTCAACATATTTTTTGTTTTTTCTATAACATTTTATGAGATATTTTATTTATCTCTCCAGATGATTCTACCCTTTGTGAGATCATATGGTGACATTTCGATTGTTACCTTATCTCCAGGTAAAATTCTGATGAAGTTCATTCTTAATTTACCACTTATAGTTGCTAAGATCTGATGTCCATTCTCAAGCTCAACCTTGAAGAATGCATTAGGTAATTTCTCAACTACAACACCTTCTACTTCAATAACATCTGCTTTTGACATTTTAATTCCTCCTGTAAACAAATCTATTGGGTTCTGTTATGATTAATTATCAGATTAATTCCAAAAATCCGGCTGCTTTTTCCTCCTCTGTCAGAGAAAGAATCTCCGGTTTTCCATTGGTTATCAGTATGGTATTCTCATAATGTGCTGACAGCGACAGGTCTTCGGTCACTACCGTCCACTCATCCTCCATCCAGACTACCTCGGGACTTCCTGCATTTATCATCGGCTCTACAGCCAGTGTCATGCCCGGCTTAAGTCTTAAGCCCTTTCTAAAGCCCTGTGGTCTGAAATTAGGCACCTCCGGATCTTCATGGAGGTGTGTTCCAATTCCATGTCCTACGAGGTCATATACGACTCCGTAGCCAAACTGGTGCGCCATCTGTTCTATAGCACCCGATATATCATACAACCTTTTCCCCGCAACAGCATTTTTTATTCCGGCAAAAAAGCAAAGACGTGTTCTTTCTATAAGATGTCTTGCCTCCTCGGAAATCTCTCCAACACCAACTGTCCTTGCTGCATCTGAATGATATCCTTTATAGATAACACCGGCATCAAGACTGACGATATCACCGTCCTGTAAGATACGCTCATCACTCGGTATTCCATGCACTACCTCTTCGTTTACCGAAACACATATAGAGGCAGGATATCCACAATAATTGAGAAAGGACGGCTCACATCCATAACTACGGATCATCTCTTCGCCCAACCGGTCTACGTCCTTTGTGGACATTCCCGGCTTGATTTCTTTACCGAGCTGTTGATGGACGGCCGCAAGTATCCTTCCGGCCTCCCTCATCAACTCTATCTCATGCTCTGATTTGATAGTTACAGACATTATTATTCACCTAAGATGCCAACGATAGCTGAAAATACTTCATCCATCGGTTGTGTTCCATCAACTGATTTAAGGATACCCTGCTTATCATAGTACTCGATAAGTGGCTGTGTCTGCTCATGATATACTGATAAACGTTTCTGAACTGTCTCAGGCTTATCATCATCTCTGAGTACTGTGTCACTTCCGCATGCATCACATTTGCCCTCAACCTTTGTCGGGTTGAATACGATATGATATGTTGCACCGCAGTTAAGACATGCTCTTCTTCCTCCCATACGGTTTACGATGTTCTCATCAGGTACATCAACGTCAATAGCGAAATCCATCTTCTGTCCGATCTTTGTGAGTGCAGCATCAAGTGCCTCTGCCTGTGGGATAGTTCTTGGGAAACCATCTAAAACGAATCCGTTTTTGCAGTCATCCTGCTGAATTCTGTCCATTACAAGGTCACATGTGAGTTCATCCGGAACAAGTGCTCCCTGATCCATATAAGTTTTTGCTTTCTTTCCAAGCTCTGTTCCGTTCTTGATATTTGCACGGAAGATATCTCCTGTAGAGATATGTGGAATAGAATATTTTGCTGCGATCTGCTTTGCCTGTGTACCTTTGCCGGCACCAGGTGCCCCTAACATGATGATCTTCATAAAAATTTTCTCCTTATTTGATAACACTGTTTGATAGCACGAATGGAGATACTGAATACAGTATCTCCAATGTACAATTAGTCATTTAAAAATCCTTTATAGTATCGAACTCTCATCTGTGATTCAATCTGTTTCAATGTCTCAATAACAACTCCGACAATGATGATAATTGAAGTTCCACCGAAAGATACGTCTGCGTTAAATACTCCATTAAAGAATATTGGCACAAATGCTATAAACGCAAGTCCTACGGCTCCAATGAATACTATGTAGTTCAATATCTGATTTAAGTAATCGCTTGTAGGTTTTCCAGGTCTGATACCTGGGATAAAACCACCTGAACGTTTCATGTTGTTTGCGATTTCAAGCGGATTGAATGTAATATTTGTATAGAAATAAGCAAATGCTATTACAAGTACAATATACACTACAAGCCCGATTGAATAGATTGGTTCATTCGGATCACACCAGTTAGACTGTGAAAGACCTTTAAGAATCTTTGAACCGATTCCGTTTCCATTGCCTTTCCCGAGGAAACTTGCAATGATAACAGGTGTCTGCATAAGAGACTGTGCAAAGATTACAGGAATAACTCCACTGGTATTGACCTTGAGTGGAATATTTGTCTGCTGTCCGCCAATCTGCTTGTTACCTCTGATCTTACTTGAGTACTGTACAGGAATTCTGCGTTCAGCACCCTGAAGTAATACTACGAATACCACCATTGCAGCAATGATTGCAACGATGATAAGTCCTGCAACGATTGCCTTTGGTACATTTGCAGCTGAAGCAATGAACTGCTCCCAGAGAGTACTTAAATCTTCCGGAATACGTGAAATAATATTTATTGTCAATACTATTGATATTCCGTTTCCTACACCTTTTTCTGTAATACGCTCACCAATCCACATAAGAACAGCAGATCCTGCTGTAAGTGAAGTAACGACCATAATAACAATGAGTGGTGTTTTTTCTGTAAGGTAATTGCTTCTATAGAAACCTACTACCATCATGACAGACTCAAGAAGAGCTAATCCGATCGTGAGATAACGGGTTATCTCAACGATCTTCTTTCTGCCTTCCTCACCGTCGCGCTGTAATTCTTCAAGCTTAGGAATTGCAATCGTAAGCAACTGCATAATGATTGAAGATGTGATGTATGGTGTAATATTCAGTGCAAATACTGACATCTGCGAAAATGATCCACCTGTTATCGCATCGACAAAACCTAGACCATCTGTCGATTTACTGTTCAACCAACTCTGAAATACGGAGCCCTTGACACCCGGAATTGGAAGCTCACTTCCAATTCGGATGACAATAAGCATCATGAATGTGAAAAGGATTCTATTTCGAATATCCTTTATTTTAAACGCATTACGGAGTGTCTCAAGCATTAGATCACCTCTGCTTTTCCACCAAGAGCTTCGATTTTCTCTTTTGCACTAGCACTGAAAGCGTTAGCCTGAACTGTAAGCTTCTTAGTAAGTTCTCCATTTCCAAGAATCTTTACGCCATCTCTAGGGTTCTTAACGATTCCAGCCTCGATTAATGTCTCAATTGAAACTACTGCATCGTTATCGAATCTCTCAAGAGCTGAAAGATTTATAGGTACGATTGTAAGAGTGTTTCTGTTCTTGAAACCTCTCTTAGGCAATCTTCTATATAATGGCATCTGTCCACCTTCGAAACCTGGTCTTGGTGCTCCTGAACGAGCTTTCTGACCTTTGTGTCCCTTACCAGCAGTCTTACCGTTTCCTGAGCCGTGTCCACGACCTCTTCTGAAATTATCACTGTGCACTGAACCTTCAGCAGCCTTTAAATTAGATAAATCCATCACGGTACCTCCTTATTTTATTCTTAAACTTCTTCTACTTTTACGTATGGTGCTACTTTACGAACAGCTCCCTGTGTAGCTGCGTTATTTGGTAACTCTACAGTTTTTCCTAACTTAGTAAGACCAAGAGCCTCTATAGTCTTCTTGTTCTTAGGAACAGCACCGATTGTAGATTTGATTAATGTAACTTTAACTCTATCTGCCATTTCTGCGTTCCTCCTAACCTAAGATCTCTTCTACAGATTTACCACGAAGTTTTGCAACCTCTTCTGGGCTTCTTAACTGCTTAAGAGCCTCGATAGTAGCAAGTACTACGTTCTGCTTGTTGTTTGATCCTAAAGATTTTGTACGGATATTCTGGATACCAGCGATCTCGCATACTGAACGAGCTGGACCACCAGCGATAATTCCAGTACCTTCAGGAGACTTCTTTAATAATACGGAAGCACCTGTATATTTTCCTGTTACATCATGTGTAATAGAATTGTTCTCGTCTAATTTAACGCTAACCATGCTCTTGATTGCGTCTTCTTTACCTTTGCGGATAGCTTCAGGAATTTCTGCTGCTTTTCCAAGACCTGCACCAACATGGCCGTTCTTGTCACCAACAACAACGAGAGCTGTGAATCGCATGTTACGTCCACCCTTAACAACTTTTGTTACACGCTTGATGTCAACTACCTGGTCAACTAATTCTAATTGACTAGCGTCAATGATTTCACGTTTCATGTTTGTCTCCTCCTAAAACTCTAAGCCAGCTTCTCTAGCTGCTTCAGCTAATGCTTTAACTTTTCCTGCGTAAATAAAACCGCCTCTATCGAAGACAACAGTTGAAATACCTTTATCTAATGCTTTCTTTGCGATTACAGTACCAAGCTTTGCTGCTGCATCTACGTTATTAGTCTTCTCGAGCTCTGCCTTTACATCTTTGTCAAGTGTTGATGCAGAAACGAGTGTATTTCCAACTGTATCATCAATAATCTGAGCATACATATGGTTATTACTTCTGAATACAGCTAAACGTGGGCGCTGAGCTGTACCAGCAAGATGATTACGCATTCTGTTATGTTTCTTTACACGAACTTCTGTTCTTGATTTCTTACTAACCATTACTTGTCCACTCCTTTAATTATTTTTTACCAGTCTTACCAACTTTACGTCTAATAACTTCATCAGCATATTTAATACCTTTGCCCTTGTATGGCTCTGGTCTTCTCTTATCTCTGATCTCAGCTGCGTACTGGCCAACTTTTTCTTTATCGATACCTTTAACAATGATCTTGTTGTCCTGAACTTCTGACTCAAGTCCCTCAGGATCCTCCATCTCAACCGGATGAGAATATCCTAAGTTAAGAGTAAGTTTCTTTCCAGCCTTAGAAGCTCTGTAACCAACACCGTTAACCTCGAGAGTCTTTGTATATCCCTCTGTAACACCAACTACCATATTGTGGATGAGTGTTCTTGTTAATCCATGTAAAGATTTCATTTTTTTCAAATCATTAGGTCTTGTAACTATGATTTCTTCACCCTCTAATTTGATGTCCATCTCTGATGGAAGAGTTCTCTCAAGAGTACCCTTTGGACCTTTTACAGTCACATGATTATTTTCTGCAATCTCAAC
This sequence comes from Acutalibacteraceae bacterium, assembly GCA_963586665.1. Lineage (GTDB taxonomy): Bacteria > Bacillota > Clostridia > Lachnospirales > Lachnospiraceae > Roseburia. The sequence goes on along the minus strand of CAVABC010000001.1, from coordinate 85,867 downwards.
TGTTACACCAGCTGGAACTGCGATTGGCATTCTTCCTATACGTGACATGCCCGTACCTCCTATATTTGATATTAGGTTAATAGTTATATAGTATTTCTGACCTTGAGGTCAGGTTATACTTTGGGTTGTTGCTTGTTGTATCCTTACTATACATCAATGATGCATCGAGTATGGATACGTGATGAAATATACTTAATATTAAAATTAAGATCTTTAGGGGTATGTTCTCTTCGCTAAGTTCAAGCTGCGTCTTACGACTTGCTTTCACTAATCTCAGAGAACGCCCTCGCACTAAATTCACACAGCGCGCACGCGCTTGTGTTCATTAAGTTGCTTTCGGGCTACCAAACGAATGCTAATACTTCGCCACCAACCTGAAGCTTTCTAGCCTCTTTATCTGTTACGATACCCTGGTTAGTTGAAAGGATTGCGATTCCAAGTCCACCAAGAACTGAAGGGATCTCATCTTTACCAGCGTAAACACGAAGACCTGGCTTAGAAATTCTCTTAATTCCTGTGATAACTTTCTCGTTTTTGTCAGCACCGTATTTTAATGTAACACGGATTGTTTTGAAATTACCATCTTCAACGATGTCGTATTTCTCGATGAATCCCTCGTCAACAAGGATTCCAGCGATTGCTACTTTAATCTTAGAAGCTGGGATGTCTACTGTATCATGTTTTGCAGTATTTGCGTTACGAATTCTTGTAAGCATATCTGCGATTGGATCACTTGTCATCATCATAATGAACGATATCCTCCTTAAATATGTTTATTAATATAGTTATTTATAAAAAACAGCGGTTGCCTAAGGAAGTTCTCTTCGTTAAGTTCAAGCTGCGTCTTACGACTTGCTTTCACTAATCTCAGAGAACAACCTTCTCACTAGACTCGTGTAACGCTTACGCGTACACTCATCAAGTGTTCATGGTTTACCAGCTAGCTTTTTTAACGCCTGGGATCTGTCCCTTGTATGCTAACTCACGGAAGCATACTCTGCAGATTCCGTATTTCTTTAAAACTGAATGTGGACGTCCACAAATTCTACAACGTGTGTAAGCTCTTGTAGAGAACTTTGGTGCACGCTGCTGTTTGATTTTCATACTTGTCTTAGCCATTAGAATTCCTCCGATTATTTAGCGAATGGCATATTGAACTGTGCCAGTAACTCACGTGCCTCTTCGTCTGTCTTAGCAGTAGTAACGAAGATAATGTCCATACCACGAACTTTATCTACCTTATCATACTCGATCTCAGGGAAGATGATCTGCTCTTTGATTCCAAGGGCATAATTTCCACGGCCATCAAATGCGTTAGGGTTAACACCTCTGAAGTCACGTACACGAGGTAATGCTAAGTTGATGAGACGATCTGCAAACTCGTACATCTTCTCACCACGTAATGTAACCTTACATCCGATTGGCATTCCTTCTCTGATTTTAAAGTTAGCTATAGCATTCTTTGCTTTAGTTGTAACTGCTTTCTGTCCTGTGATAGCTTCCATATCTTTTACGGCTGCCTCAAGGACCTTAGCGTTTTCCTTAGCTTCACCAACACCCATGTTAACTACGATCTTGTCAAGCTTTGGAATTTCCATTGCGTTCTTGTATCCGAACTTTTTGATCATTGCGTCTTTGATCTCATTTTCGTACTGTTCTCTAAGTCTACTCAATGTCTTAATCCTCCTCTCTTCAATTAGTCGATAACTTTGCCTGTTGATTTAGCAAAACGTACTTTTTTGTCTCCATCCATTTTGAAACCTACGCGAGTAGCTTTTCCTTCGTGAAGGAGCATTACATTAGAAGCATCGATTGGAGCTTCCTGATGAACGATACCGCCCTGCTGGTTTGACATGCTTGGTTTTGTATGCTTTGTAACCATGTTGATGCCCTCAACAAGAACTGTATTGTTTTTTGCGTTTACGGCAATTACCTTGCCCTCATTGTCTTTGTCTTTACCAGCGATAACTTTTACAAGATCGCCTTTTTTGATTTTCATAGTTGCCATCGACGTTCCTCCTATAATACTTCTGGAGCCAGAGAAACAATCTTCATGAACTGTTTCTCACGAAGCTCACGAGCTACTGGTCCAAATATACGTGTTCCTTTTGGAGTTTTGTCATCTTTGATGATAACTGCTGCGTTCTCATCAAATTTAATATAAGATCCGTCTTTACGACGAGCACCTTTTACTGAACGAACTACTACGGCTTTAACTACATCGCCTTTTTTAACAACACCGCCTGGTGTTGCATCTTTAACAGTAGCAACGATTACATCACCGATGTTCGCATATCTTCTGGTAGATCCACCCATAACGCGGATAACAAGTAACTCTTTAGCGCCAGTGTTATCAGCAACTTTGAGTCTGCTTTCCTGCTGTACCATGCTTGTAGCCTCCTTTTATTATTTTGCTCTTTCCATGATTTCTACAAGTCTCCATCTCTTATCTTTAGATAATGGTCTTGTTTCCATAACTCTGACTGTATCACCGATCTTTGCATCGTTGTTCTCGTCATGAGCTTTTAATTTATAAGTCTTCTTAACGATCTTGTTGTAAAGTGGATGTCTTACATTATCTCTAACTGCTACAACGATTGTCTTATCCATCTTATCGCTTACAACAACACCAACACGTGTTTTTCTAAGATTTCTTTCTTCCACGGTCTAAATCTCCTTTCTGATAGGATTAATTATTCAGCAACTTTTGCAGTGATCACAGTCTGAATTCTAGCGATGTTCTTACGAACCTCTTTGATTCTTGCTGTGTTATCTAACTGATTAGTTGCATTCTGGAATCTTAAATTGAAAAGTTCTTTTTTAGCATCAACGAGCTGTGCCTGTAACTGCTCTACGCTCTGTGCCTGTAACTCTTTAACGTATGCACTAGTTTTCATTTGACTCACCGCCTTCTAAATCTGCACGAGAAACTACTTTACACTTGCAAGGTAATTTGTGTGTAGCAAGACGTAAAGCTTCTTTAGCTACGTCTTCCGGTACTCCGGAGATTTCAAATAATACTCTACCTGGTTTAACTACAGCTACCCAATACTCAAGGGCACCCTTTCCTTTACCCATTCGAACACCCATAGGTTTCTGTGTAATAGGTTTCTCTGGGAAAATTTTAATCCAAACTTTACCACCACGCTTGATGTAACGAGTCATAGCTACACGGGCAGCCTCAATCTGATTTGCTTTGATCCAGCATGGCTCAAGTGCTACGATACCGTACTCACCATAAGTGATCTTATTACCTCTTGTAGCTTTTCCTGCCATGGAACCGCGGAACTGTTTACGATGTTTTACTCTCTTTGGCATTAACATAATTACTTAGCTCCTCCTTCCTTGTTAGCTTTTGTAGGAAGTACCTCGCCTTTGTAGATCCAAACTTTTACGCCGACTTTTCCGTAAGTTGTATCTGCCTCAGCGAATCCATAATCGATATCTGCTCTGATTGTCTGGAGTGGAGTAGTTCCATCGTTGTATGTCTCTGTACGAGCCATATCTGCTCCACCAAGACGTCCTGAACAAGATGTCTTAATTCCTTTAGCACCAGCCTTCATAGCTCTTCCCATGCAAGATTTCATTGCTCTACGGAATGAAACACGGTTCTCGAGCTGTAAAGCGATGTTCTCAGCTACTAACTGAGCATCCTTGTCTGGTCTCTTAACTTCTTTGATATCAACAACTAATTTCTTGTCTGTAAGCTTCTGAACTTCTGCTTTAACCTTCTCGATCTCAGCTCCGCCCTTACCGATTACAACACCCGGTTTAGCTGTGTAAATGATTACTTTAACGCGATCAGATGCTCTCTCGATCTCAATCTTTGAAACACCAGCAGCGTATAATTTTTTCTTTAAAAATGTTCTGATATTATAATCTTCTACTAAGTAATCAGCGAAATCACCCTCTGCATACCATTTGGAATCCCAGTCCTTGATAACGCCAACTCTTAAGCCATGAGGATTAACCTTCTGTCCCATGATTGCCTCCTATCTTTCATCAAGCACGATTGTAATGTGGCTCATTCTCTTCTCGATTCTGTAAGCTCTACCCTGTGCTCTAGGATGAATTCTCTTCATTGTTGGTCCTTTATTTGCAAAACACTCTGCAACGTAAAGGTTCTCTGCCTTATAGTTCTTCTCTGGATAATTATTCTCTGCGTTAGCGATTGCTGACTCTAATAATTTCTTTACTAAGCTTGAAGCATATCTAGGATTGTATGTTACGATTGCAAGTGCCTCGTTAACACTCTTTCCACGAATAGCATCTAATACAAAACAAGCTTTCTGAACAGACACTCTAGCATAAGATAACTTAGCTGAAGGTCTTGTATCTCTAACTTCGTTTCTCTCTCTCTTGATTTTGGATCTATGTCCCTTTGCCATGGATGAAACCTCCTTTCACTAAATCTTATCTTACGCCTGATTTCTTCTCGTCTTTTCCATGTCCTCTGTAAGTTCTTGTTGCAACGAACTCACCAAGTTTATGTCCAACCATATCCTCTGTAACATATACAGGAACATGTTTTCTTCCATCATGAACAGCGATTGTGTGTCCAACGAATGAAGGGAAGATTGTTGAACGACGTGACCATGTCTTGATAACAGACTTGTCACCAGAAGCGTTCATAGCATCTACTTTTTTAAGTAAGCTTTCATCAGCAAATGGTCCTTTTTTTAATGAACGTGCCATTTATTCAACCTCCTAATTATTTGATTGCGCGACCGTCTCTTCTACGAACGATCATCTTGTTAGACTGTTTGTTCTTCTTTCTGGTCTTTAAGCCAAGTGCAGGTTTGCCCCATGGAGTACATGGTCCTGGACGTCCTACAGGTGCCTTACCTTCTCCACCACCGTGTGGATGGTCATTAGGGTTCATAACAGATCCACGAACTGTTGGGCGAACACCCATGTGACGTTTACGTCCGGCTTTACCAATATTAACGAGGTTGTGATCTCCGTTTCCAATTACACCGATTGTAGCACGGCACTGAATTGGAACCATTCTCATCTCTCCTGAAGGAAGACGAAGTGTTGCATATTTGCCTTCTTTAGCCATAAGCTGTGCGCTAAGTCCTGCTGAACGTACTAACTGTCCGCCCTTTCCAGGAAGAAGCTCGATGTTGTGGATCTGTGTACCAACTGGGATATTCTCAAGTGGTAAGCAGTTTCCAACTCTAACCTCAGCCTGAGCACCGCTCATAACTTTCATTCCGTCTGTAAGTCCTGCTGGAGCAAGAATATATGATTTCTCACCATCTGCGTAGCAGATAAGTGCGATGTTTGCTGTTCTGTTTGGATCGTACTCGATACCAATTACAGTTGCTGGAATACCGTCTTTCTTATTTCTCTTAAAATCAATAAGTCTGTATTTTCTTCTGTTTCCACCACCCTGGTGTCTAACTGTGATTTTACCCTGATTGTTACGACCAGCGTTCTTCTTTAATGAAGTAACAAGTGATTTTTCAGGAGTTGTCTTTGTGATCTCTGAGAAATCTGAGCCAGTCATATTTCTTCTGGAAGGTGTATATGGGTTATATGTCTTAATTCCCATTTTGTTTCTCCTTTCGATGTGTTTGTTATCACGCTTAACATGCGTATAATTATTAATGAATTGCCTTCATTAAGTTGCTTTCGGCCTACAGGCCTGCGAAGATCTCGATGTCTTTGCTGTCAGCTGTAAGCTGTACGATAGCTTTCTTTGTCTTAGCAGTCTTTCCTGTTACCATTCCACGACGTTTGTTCTTTCCGTCGCAGTTCATTGTGTTGACTTTGGCAACCTTTGTTCCTTCGAACATTTTCTCAACCGCTTCTTTTATCATAGTTTTGTTTGCATCCGGATGAACAAGGAATGTATATTTCTTCTCAGCCATTGCATTCATACTCTTCTCAGTTACTACCGGTTTGAGGATTACATCATAGTACTGTACGTTTGCCATTATGCATATACCTCCTCGATTGTTGCTACAGCAGCTTTTGTAACTACTACTGTGTCATATTTTAATACATCAAATACGTTAAGCTCGTTTGTCTGAGATGTCTTAACTGTTGGGATGTTTGCTGCAGAAGCGATAACCTTCTCGTCCATATCGTTTAATACAACGAGTGCTTTCTCAACATTGAGGTTCTTTAATACTTCTACGAATTTCTTTGTTTTGATCTCATCCATCTTTAACTCGTCTAATACAACGAATTTGTTCTCAACAACTCTTGATGTAAGTGCTGACTTAAGAGCAGCTCTCTTCTCTTTCTTGTTGAGCTTGAATGAATAATCTCTTGGAGTAGGAGCGAATACAACTCCACCACCTGTCCACTGTGGAGATCTTGTAGAACCCTGACGTGCATGTCCTGTTCCTTTCTGTCTCCATGGTTTTCTTCCGCCACCGCGAACTTCAGAACGTGTCTTAGCTTTCTGAGTTCCCTGACGTTTATTTGCAAGCTGCTGAAGTACAGCCATATGAACTAAATGCTCATTAATTTCTACGCCGAAAATGGAATCATTTAACTCGATCTTGTCGACTTCTTTGCCTTCCATGTTATATACAGCTACGTTAGCCATCGTAAAGTTCCTCCTTTCTTACTTTGCACTATTTACCAGATTTTGTAGTCTCTTTTACTGTAATGAGAGCTTTCTTAGCTCCTGGAACTGCGCCCTTGATTAACAGTAAGTTCTTGTCAGCGTCTACTCTTACAACCTCAAGATTCTGAGTTGTAACTTTTACGCTACCCATATGTCCAGGCATTCCTTTTCCTTTGAATACCTTACTTGGTGAAGAACAAGCACCGTTAGAACCCTGATGACGATGGAATTTAGAACCATGAGCCATTGGTCCTCTGTGCTGACCTAATCTCTTGATAGCACCCTGGAAACCTTTACCTTTTGAAATAGCAGTTACATCAACTTTGTCACCCTCTGCGAAGATGTCAGCCTTGATCTCGTCTGCTAAATTGTACTCATCTGCGTTTTCGAATTTGAACTCGCGAACGAATCTCTTTCCTGAAACACCTGCTTTTTTGAAGTGTCCCATCTGAGCCTTGTTAACACCATGTCTGTGTGCTACGCTCTTTTTACCGTTGGCATCTTTCTCAACGACTTTCTCTTTCTTGTCGCCAAAACCAACCTGAACTGCGCTGTAACCGTCATTCTCAACTGTTTTGATCTGTGTTACAACACATGGACCAGCCTCTAATACAGTAACTGGAACTAAAACGCCATCTGCATTGAAGATCTGTGTCATACCGATTTTTGTTGCTAAAATCGCTTTCTTCATTTCTTTACCTCCTGTTTTCTACAGCGGAACGCCTCTTGCCTGTTTACCCAGCCCGCGAAGAATTAGCCGGAACAAGTAGCGGAACCGTTCATCCTAGAGCAGCCTATTAGATCGTTATGCTTTCGCACTGTATCTTCTATATAAACCATTCGGGGATATACTAATTAATTGTTGAAGCTTATTTCTGCTTCATTTTGATATCAATGTAAACACCTGCTGGCATTTCAATCCTTGATAAAGACTCTGTTGTCTTCTGTGTTGGATTGATGATATCGATAAGTCTCTTATGAGTTCTCTGCTCGAACTGTTCACGAGAATCTTTGTACTTGTGAGTAGCTCTAAGAATTGTAACTACTTCCTTCTTTGTTGGAAGAGGTACCGGTCCGCTCACCTGTGATCCATTCTTCTTTACAGTCTCGATAATTTTCTTTGCGCTTGAATCTACTAACTCGTGATCATACGCTTTGAGAGTAATTCTCATTACTTGACTTGCCATAAAAAAAGTCGCCTCCTTTTCGCACTTTTAATTTCAGTACGACAAGCGGTGACTGTACACATCTCCGTGTGTGTCCCAATGACTTTCACACGTTGTTTCTACTTAATGTAGACCATATCTGTTCTGTACAGTGACTTGTCGTCAGTTTCCTAACTTGACATTCGCTCCGCCGAATTCTCTGTCTCATGGACAGTAACTTCAAACTTCATAGCTATCATGCCACAGCAAGTGTTATTATACATGACCATCGTCATAATTGCAACACTTTTTTGAAAAAAATTTTATTTTTTTATTTCAATAAATATTTCATTGAAATATTGCTTTTTTCAACGTATATTATATAGAAGAAACTCGTTTCGATACAAGTGGAAATTTGATAGTATTCCATTAAATACCAGACAACGGACACTCGCATCAGAATAAATATATACCTTATAATAAGAAAGGATGTAACATAACATATGTGGTTAGCAGATAGATGGAAAGATTATGAAGTAATAGACTGTTCAGCCGGAGAAAAGCTTGAACGCTGGTCTAAATATATTTTATTGCGTCCCGATCCGCAGGTCATCTGGGACACACCTAAAACAGACAAGAACTGGAAAAAGTTAAACGGACATTATCACAGAAGTAAAAAAGGCGGTGGAGAATGGGAGTTTTTCGATCTTCCACAGGAGTGGGCGATAAACTACTCTCTTCCTATTAATAAGGAACTTACTTTCCACTTAAAGCCATTCAGCTTCAAGCACACCGGTCTTTTCCCGGAGCAGGCTACAAACTGGGACTGGTTTTCACAAAAAATATATGAAGCTAAAAAGAGTGGCCGCGAAGTAAAGGTATTAAATCTTTTTGCTTACACCGGAGGAGCTACACTTGCCGCCGCTGCCGCAGGAGCAGCCGTCACACATGTTGATGCCTCAAAGGGAATGGTTACCTGGGCAAAAGAAAACGCTGTAAGCTCAGGACTTGGCGATGCACCTATCAGATGGCTCGTTGATGACTGTGTCAAATTTGTAGAGCGTGAGATCCGTCGTGGCAATCATTATGACGCAATAATCATGGACCCTCCATCTTACGGCCGTGGACCAAAGGGTGAGATCTGGAAGATCGAGGAGAGCATTTATCCGCTTGTGCAGCTTTGTGCCAAGCTGCTTACAGACAAGCCGCTTTTCTTTCTTATCAATTCATATACTACAGGTCTTCAGCCGGCAGTACTTACTTATTTGATAAGCACAGCTTTAAAGAAATTCGACGGAAAAGTCACAGCAAGTGAGATTGGTATCCCAGTTTCCTCAAATGGACTTGTTCTTCCATGCGGAGCAAGTGGACGTTTTGAGGGACGTTAAGTGCTAAAAAGAGAGATGAAACATTAATCCAGTGTTTCATCTCTCTTTTATAATATCAAAGTATTCGTTTTTTCTTGAGAAGTATAAGTATAAGCACGCATATGATGATCATGATGCCGCATATGATCAAAAATCCGTGTGCCGTGTTCGCCAGCGGAACCCACTTTGAACTGACATTCATGCCGTATATACCGGAAATAACTGTCGGAATAGCCATGATAAGCGTAATGACCGTAAGTATCTTCATGACATTGTTAAGCCTGTTGTCGATCACTGTACTCATCAGTTCTCTGGTACCATTTATGATATCTCGGTAAATACCGGTCATCTCGATAGCCTGCTTATTCTCGACAATAACATCACCAAGCAGCTCTTTGTCCTCAGGATACTGCTCGAGGCGTTTGTATCTGGTCAGTCGTTCAAGCACAACACCATTTGCACGAAGGGATGTGGCAAAGTAGACAAGTGTGGACTCCAGCTCGTGAAGTGCGATCAAATCGTCCTCCTCTGTGTCCTCTCCTACTCGTTCCTCGATCTCTGTACGCATTTTGTCAATGATGCGAAGGTCATTCTGGTATAAAACAGAAATCCTGTAAAGTATCTGATATACAAATCTCAGCTTTTTCTTGGTACTGAACTCCTTTACACGATTGTTGAGAAATACCTGAAGCACCGGTGTATCCTCCGTGCATACAGTGACTATCTCATCGTTCGTCAGGATAATCCCAAGCGGGATTGTCGTGTAGGATTCCTTATCGTGTCTGGTCTCTATGGATGGAATATCCACCAGTATAAGTGTATATCCGTCCTGTAGCTCGATACGTGAGCTCTCCTCCTCATCAAGTGCGGAAAGCACATCTTCTATATCGACGTTCAGCTCCTCGGCAACCATCTGGCCCTCCGCGACAGACGGGTTGACCATCTGAATCCAGACTCCGCCCTGAATTCTGTCCACCTCATGTATTAACTTGTCATCTGTCCTATAAAACTTGACCATGATGCCTCCCCGGATTGTTTCAGATATGGTAACTGTTCAGCATATTTCTGTACTGAATAGTCATCTGATCTCTAAATTAGTTCTCAGAATATTTCTCGCTCTGGCTCTTTATAAGCTCTGCATCTTCAAAATAGTTGATCTTCATTGCACGCTTAACCTCTGCCATAGTCTGTGCAGCGCGTTCTCTTGCTGCCTCGCTGCCTTTCTTAAGAATCTCATATACAGCTGGAATATCTTTTTCAAACTCTGTTCTTCTCGCACGGATAGGTGCAAGCTCTTCCTGCATGATATTGTTGAGGAATTTCTTGATCTTCACATCGCCAAGTCCACCTCTTGTGTAGTGGTCTTTAAGTTCCTGAAGATTTGCATACTCAGGCAGATATTCCTCAAAATGCTCAGGCTTTGAAAATGCATCAAGATATGTGAATACAGCATTGCCCTCAAGATGTCCCGGATCAGAAATCTGGATATGTGTAGGATCTGTATACATGCTCATAACCTTTTTCTTTACATCGGCCTCTGTGTCTGCAAGGTAAATGCAGTTTCCAAGGGATTTGCTCATCTTCTGTCCGCCATCTGTACCCGGAAGACGGCAGCATGCCTCATTCTCAGGTAAAAGTACATCAGGCTCGACAAGTACTTCATCATAGATAGTATTGAACTTTCTGACGATCTCCCTGGTCTGCTCGATCATAGGAAGCTGATCCTCACCTACAGGAACTGTTGTAGCCTTGAATGCTGTAATATCAGCAGCCTGACTGATCGGATATGAAAAAAATCCAACCGGGATACTCGCCTCAAAGTTACGAAGCTTTATCTCGTTTTTAACTGTAGGATTTCTCTGAAGTCTTGATACAGTAACAAGATTTGAGTAGAAAAATGTAAGTTCTGTAAGCTCAGGGATCTGTGATTGTATGAAAAGTGTTGACTTAGCAGGATCAAGTCCTGCTGAAAGATAATCAAGTGCCACCTCTATGATATTCTGTCTGATTTTCTCAGGATTATCAAAATTGTCAGTAAGCGCCTGTGCATCAGCGATCATTATAAATATCTTGTCGAACTCACCTGAATTCTGAAGCTCGACTCTTCTGCGGAGCGAACCTACATAGTGACCGATATGCAGTCTGCCGGTAGGTCTGTCTCCTGTTAAAATTATTTTTTCCATATTATATATTTCCTCGTTCACATTATTGTCGTACAGTAATCTAGCCGTGTAAGCCTCTTGCCTGTCTGTCCATATCCTCTACCACGATATCATAGATCTCGCCGAGTGTAGAGCAGTATTCCAATACTTTCCATGGCTCATTTGTGTGATAATGGATCTTTATAAGCTCCTCATCCCCAACTGCTAAGAGGCAGTCCCCTTTAAAATTCTCTGTGAAATAATCATTTATAGCATCCTCATCAAGATCCTGTCCCTCAATAAGAAGCTGTGTATCATAACGGTATTCTAACATTTCTGTTCTCCTGTTCTATCTATACTCTTATAGCAATGTCCATTTTTTTATTATAGCACACTACATTATAAAAGCATAGAAAAAACTAATCTACTGTTTCACTATCTCTGCAAACTCCGCACAAGCCGCCTTGCACAGATCTTCAGGCGCAAGTGTAATCTGCAGTCCAAGCCTGCCTCCACTTACCGTAATTTTCTCCTGCGCCTTTGCCGACTCATGTATAAATGTCGGATACTGCTTTTTCATTCCAATCGCGGTACAGCCTCCGCGGATATATCCGGTAACCTTTGTCAGATCCTTAAGGTGCAGCATTTCTATGGATTTCTCGCCTGCTACCTTTGCAGCCTTTTTGAAATCGATTTCATCATCTATCGGCACTACAAATACGTAATATCCACCGCTCTTACCGACAGTTGTAATTGTTTTGTACATGCCCGTATGCTCCAGCCCCAGCTTGTCTGCTATCTGTGCTGCATCGACAAATTCGTCGCACGCGTATGTACGCGCCTCGTAGTTTATCTTCATGGTCTCAAGTATTCTTATTGCATTTGTTTTTGCTTCTTTTTTGCCCATCCTGTATTTCCTCGATCAATATTTATTAGTATGACATTATAGCTTATTTATGGTATCTCAAAAACGTCCGGTTTTTAACCGGACGTTTTTAACTACTTATACAAATTTCTGAGCAAGTTCATCACTGATGATCTTCTCTTCTTTTTCTGCGGTTGCCTTGTCTATGGCACTTACAGAAATATATGTCTTAAGCTTAGGCTCTGTACCTGAAGGTCTTACTACTACTGAGCAGTTGCCCTCAAGGATGAATTTGAGTACGTCAGATTTTGGAAGTCCGTTAAGTCCCTTGCTGTAATCCTGACACTCGATAACTTTTTTACCACCGATAGTATCAAGTCCCTTGTGGAACTCAGCCATAATATCCTGCATCTTTGCAAATCCTGCTGATCCGTCAAATTCATATGAATGAAGAGTATTCAGGCAGTAGCCGTATTTCTCGTAGAGGCTGTTAAGCTTGTCAATAAGGCTGATGCCCTGTGTCTTGTAGTATGCAAACATCTCACAGATGAGGAATGCACCGTCTACAGCATCCTTGTCACGTACATATGTACCGCTTAAGTATCCGTAGCTCTCCTCAAATCCGAAGATATATGAATCAGCCTTCCCCTCTTTCTCAAGGCGTCCGATGTGCTCACCAATGAACTTAAAACCTGTGAGGAGGTTTACTGTGCTTACACCGTAATCTGCTGCGATTCTGTCTGCCATATCGATAGTAACGATCGTCTTGCAAAGTACAGGATCTTTTGGCATTGTACCCATTGCAACTCTTCTCTGGCATACATAGTCAAGTAAAAGCATCCCCGTCTCGTTTCCTGAGAGAAGTACATACTCTCCTGCGTCATTCTTTACTGCGATACCTACACGGTCACAGTCAGGATCTGTTGCCAGAAGAAGATCTGCGTTGCATTTCTTTGCATATTCCATACCAAGAGCCATTGCCTCTTTAATCTCAGGGTTTGGATATGGACATGTAGGGAAGTTGCCGTCAGGCTGCTCCTGCTCTTTTACAACGGTGATATTTGTGTATCCTGTCTCCTTTAATGTACGAAGAACCGGTTTAAGACCTGTTCCGTTGAGCGGAGAATAAACGATTGCAACGTTTTTATCTACATTTACGCTGTCATCGAGAAGAGACTGTTTTTTAACCTCTTCAACGAATGCTGTAAGTACATCATCTGAGATATATTTGATAGTTCCGTCTGCAACACCTGCCTCGAAATCTGACTGTTTTACATCTGCAAAAATGTCAAGTTTCTCGATCTCTGCAAGTATCTCTGCGGCTGCCTCTGTTGTGATCTGGCATCCGTCTGCTCCGTATACCTTGTATCCGTTGTACTTGCTAGGATTGTGGCTTGCTGTAACCATGACACCTGCTGATGTACCAAGATATCTTGTAGCGAAAGATACTGTAGGTACAGGAAGAAGCTGTGGCCAGATATTTACCAAAACTCCGTTAGCTGCAAATACAGATGCTGCAACCTTTGCGAAAACATCCGATTTGATACGGCTGTCGTATCCGATTGAAACAGATGGTGTGTCAAAGTTTGCTACCAGATAATTTGCAAGTCCCTGTGAAGCCTTTGCTACAGTATATACATTCATACGGTTTGTTCCGGCTCCGATAGTTCCGCGGAGTCCGCCTGTTCCGAATGCAAGGTTTCTGTAGAATGCATCCTCGATCTTTGCAGGATCATTCTCGATAGATTTAAGTTCTGCTGCTACATCCGGATCAGCTGTTGCTGACTCAAGCCAACGCTTGTATTCTTCATTGTAATTCATATTATTCTCACTTTCCCTTTAAACTTATGACTGCTCGCCTTTAAGCTTTACAGTCTTTTTAATGACCATATTTCCTGAAATAACATTCATTCCATGTCCGGATTTCGGATTTCTGATCTGTTTTAGGACCTTTTCCAGAGCGATCCTTGCCATGGCTTTTTTATTCACTTCATAAGTAGTGATATTTTTGTCAGGAAGTCCCGGATAAAGATAATTATCAAATCCCACTACCGAAATATCTTCTGGTACACGATAACCCTTTTCCAGCAATTTGTCCATAACCATTCCTGCGGCAAGATCACAGTTGCACACAAAACCCTTTGGCAGTTTCTGCGGCAGGTCAAATTCCATATGTCCGAATTCGTCTCGGTCATCTATAATCCATTCAGGATGGATATTTTTGCCGTGCAGTGTCATGGATTTTAAAAACCCGCAGTAGCGGTCCATGATACTACTTGTACTGAATATAGATCCGACAAATGCCAGATCATCAATTCCCTGATCAAACATAAACTCTGTAAGCATGAACATGCCATAGAAGTTGTCCTGTACCACAGCATCCTCTGCAAGCTTGCTGTCATAGAAATCCATGAATATGATAGGTATCTGTGTATATTCCTTCAGATGCTTTATGTAAGTCTTATCAATCTCTCCGACTACAATGAGTCCATCAAGACGATGTTCCTCAACATATGTAGGCATCTTGTATGTTTTCATCTCGTCTTCTTTTTTGAGTATCTCCACTGCCGTAAAACAGTGTTTTTCGGTAGCAAGTATCGCCAGCTCCTGATATATCTTCCAGTAAAAAGTCGTATACTGTGCCAGATAATTCTCAGCGATCAGAACACCGACAGTATAAAATTCCTGTTCTTCCCTATTCTGTCTTCTGCTGGAAGGAGCCTGATACCCCATTTCATCCGCTACATCCTGTATTTGCTGACGCAAACTTTCGCTGACGCCTTTGTTTCCCGCAAGTGCATTATGTACTGTAACCGTACTTACACCGACACGTTCTGCAATATCTGTCAGTCTTACCTTTTCCATTAGTCCACCTCTACTCTCTCTCAAAATGATACAGGCGGCTTATTGCATCACCCCACATATCTTTTATGAAGAAACCACCTTTCATAAGCATTTCTCCTGTATAGACCTGATCTGTTCCTTCAAGTCTGTAAGAAGCATTTACATCAAGTCCCTGTAATTTGATCTTTCTGCTCTTGCTGTTTGGAACACCGCGTACCTGTATAAATGTAACAAGTGCCTCTGATGCGTCCTTTGCAGCCACCATATAGCAGTCATACAGCTTGTTCTGTGAGTATGATGCTATTCTGTAATAATCACCCTCGCGCACGAGATCATGATATTTGTGATACATCTTCGTCTGCTCTGGAATCATTTTGCGCTCTTCCTCAGGGATCTTTGTGATATCAAGCTCGTAGCCGAATGTTCCGGCAAGAGCCACATTACCACGTGTCTCAAAAGGAGTAACACGTCCTACCGAATGGTTAGGACATACGCTGACATGAGCTCCTATTGCTGAAAGAGGATAAACAAGTGCAGTTCCCTCCTGAATTTCCAGACGTTCAACCGCATCTGTATCATCTGAACACCAGATCTGTGGGCTGTAGTAAAGCATTCCCGGATCAAATCTTGCACCACCGCCCGAGCAGTTCTCAAGCAACAGATCAGGGAACTCATTTATAAGTCTCTCCTGCATCTTATATACTCCGAGCACATATCTGTGGAAAAGCTCCTGCTGTGACTCTTTATCAAGGTAATTACTTCCGAGATCAGAAAGCTGTCTGTTCATATCCCACTTAACATACTCGATATTTGCACTGTGAAGTATCTTTGAAACACAGTTGTATGCGTAATCGACTACCTCAGGATTTGAAAGATCGAGTACATACTGCTGGCGGCTCTGTGTTGCCTCTCTGCCCTCGATATGGATAGCCCAGTCAGGATGCTCTCTGTAAAGATTTGAATTTGGAGAAATCATCTCCGGCTCAAACCAGATACCGAACTTAAG
This sequence comes from Acutalibacteraceae bacterium, assembly GCA_963586665.1. Classification (GTDB taxonomy): domain Bacteria; phylum Bacillota; class Clostridia; order Lachnospirales; family Lachnospiraceae; genus Roseburia. The sequence goes on along the minus strand of CAVABC010000001.1, from coordinate 69,916 downwards.
TCCGATCTTGTTTACCTCGTCTACGAGGTGTTTAAGACCACCTGTGATCTTTTTCTCGTTTACTAACCAGTCACCGAGTGAGCAGTCATCGCTGTTTCTCTCTCCGAACCAGCCATCATCCATTACAAGCATCTCAATGCCGTCTTTCTTTGCCTCTCTTGCGATGTCGAGCAGTTTTTCTGTATTGAAATCGAAATATGTAGCCTCCCAGTTATTGATAAGGATAGGACGCTTTTTATTTCTGTATGGACTTCTTATCATATGTTTACGATAGAAATCATGGTATGAACGTGTCATCTTTCCAAGACCTTCGCCCGAAAATACCATTACCGCCTCAGGAGCCTGGAAACTGTCTCCTGCTTTTAAGTTCCAGCAGAACTCATCCTGATTGATACCCATTATCATGCGGACAGCTCCAAACTGTGTCTGTTCAACCTGTCCGATAAAGTTTCCTGAATATACAAAATTCATACCGTAAACACGGCCTGTAGTCTGTGTTGTCTCAGGTGTAACAAGAGCCATGAACGGATGCTCCTGATGTCCTGACTCACCCTTGTTAGATGAGACATTCTGTTTACCAAGATATACCGGATGTCTCTGGATATGACGCTCTCTTGCCCACGAACCGTGAAGTGTGATAACCTCAAAATCCTCATTGTCCATATCAAGGCATGCGCTGTAGATTTTTTCTATTTTAAGATGCTGTTTTCCGACATTTTCAAGGCGGACATTTCTTGTGATAACGTCCTCTTTCTCAAATGCCGAGTATGAGAGCACTACCTTTAGTCCAAGGATCTGATCAAAGCATGTGATCTCAAGTGTTGATACCTCATCATCTGTGCCAAAAGATGCAGGTAGTCCCTCAAGCTTTGGTTTTCCGGCAAAAATGGTATATGAATCATAGAAAAACTCACATCCCATGCGTCCGTCTTCATTTCTAACATTGAGACAGCTCTCTCTGAAGTCACCTACACCGCCACATGCCAGCTCCATTGGAAAGAAATCAAGGAACGCTGACTTTTCTCTCTTGTTCACAGAAGGAGTAAAAGGAGCCTCCTCTGTGCGGAGAAGATAGTATGCATCATCCGACTCTATTTTTTCTCCGTAATATACATGTCCGACATAACCCTCAGGCGAAATGCCAATCATGTATGTTGTATTGTCTGTGTCCAGTTTAAAAATTTTGTTTGTCTCGTTAAATTTAATTGCCATAGTTTTATAATCCTCCCCATGATATTTTTACTTTAAAATTACGGCTTCTTAACTATATACCTGCATGCATCAGTTGTCATTAAACTTATACTGCTGATGCGATAAGCTCCATGCCTCCGCTTAATTTTACTTTACCATATCCGGATGGAATAATAAAGTGGTCTCCTTTTTTAATTTCCTGTCCGTTGATAGTGCCCTTGCCCTCTAAAACGCTCATGTTGAGGAATGGATGTTCCTGCTCGAACTCCGTTTCTCCGTCAAGCACCATCTTGTATACTTTGTAGTAATCACACTCAATGAGTTTATTCCATTTATTCTGTGGCAGATCGTTTGTATCCTTTACGCTGTCCTCTGTTGATTTGGCAGGAACTGTGATAACATCGATACTCTTTTCCACATGAAGCTCTCTTGGCTTGCCGTTTGTGAGTCTATCATAATCGTATACACGGTATGTAATATCACTGTTCTGCTGTGTCTCAAGGATCATGCAGCCACTTGTGATAGCATGTACAGTACCCGGATCTATCTGGATGAAATCGCCCTTTTTAATAGGTACGTAGCGGATGAAATCATTCCATTTTCCCTCGTGGATCATGTCTGCAAGCTCCTCGTGAGTCTTTGCATTGTGTCCGACTACAAGCTTTGCATCCGCAGGACAATCGATTATGTACCAGCATTCAGTCTTTCCGAAAGAACCATTTTCATTCTTTGCAGCGTACTCATCATTTGGATGAACCTGAATACTTAAGTTGTCCTTTGCATCAATGATCTTTATGAGCAGTGGAAATCTGTCTCCCTCGAGATTTCCGAAAAGCCCAGGATGTTTGTCCCAAAGCTGTGAGAGTGTCATGCCTGCGTAGCAGTCGTTTGCGATCTCATCATCTCCGTTTGGATGAGCTGAGATACCCCAGCACTCTCCTGTCTTTTCTCCAGGGATATCATATCCGAAATCTGTGCCAAGGCGGTTGCCGCCCCAGATCATTTCCTTAAATACCGGTTTCAAAAATATTATTGGGTTCATATGGGTCTCCTTTTATGGTTATGTGTTAATGCTTCTTTTATGTATGTGGATAAAATACGAAAATCGAGGTGCGGCATATATTTCGCTGTCTCACGTTCTCCGTGGCTAGAACCTGTAGGAATTATGATGAAGGTTTTGGCTTAGGACGCTACCGGAAAACACACACCGTCCATGGTGTGGGTTTTCCTTGCCCATGCGTCCATGCATGGGCATAGCTGTGTTTCGACATAATTCCAACACGTTCTACACCGCTCCGAAAGTTCGGCATCGGAACATATGCCGCACCTCGATTTTCTTACCTTATGGCTATATGTACTTAATAATTGATTAAATGCAAATATGCTCATGAGTATACTTATTCAGATTGCTATTGTTTATGTCTTCAAGTCAATCTGATTATAGAACTACATAATATATAAAATACATTTTTTTCTCTTATAATTAACCATCTTCACTATCTTGTTTATGCTAATTTTTATATCATAAATATAATTTACACTGTACTCAAAGTATAGCATATAATTAACCATTTTTTAATTATTTTTAAGTAAATAATTTAAAAATTTTTGACAGGCTTCATGATGTATTCCTTCCTGTGGAAAAACAAGAATTAATTTCTCATCATCAAGTGTATCAAGCTTATCCATAAGCTTTGTATCCGAGATATCTATACCTGTTATATCGCCATCGATATACACCGAAAGGTCACCGGTATCATATTCGGTCATTGATGTATACACAGCTCCGACTGTCTGGCAATATTTTGCAAAATCAGGTGTTGTGATGATCGCATCAAATTCACCGTTTGAGTACTTTATGAAAAATTTGTCAAATACACCGGCATTTGCATCTTCTATCTCATGTCCCGGATACGATATATTGTAATCCGAGTCTATATCTACAAGATCAGCATCAAGTCCACTATCATCCGCAAAATCTTTTTCCAGCTCCTTATCCCTGTCATAGTCAATCCTCTGGTTGATCATGGCACAGCTAAATGCTTCTTTCTCCTGCGGAAAAGCAAAATGGACTATGAGGAATATCACAAGTCCCACTGCGGCACATATTCCTAATATGTACCACATATAATATGTAAATATATATTCAATTTTCTCTTTGAGACTCATGTCATCTCTCATCTTTGATCTCATACTCTCTCCCATTATTACCGCTTGCCATTTATATATCGGTGTAACTCCATCCTAACATAGAATTATGATATACAAGTATCAATCAACAAGCATACTATAAAAATCTGCTTACTTGCATTCCTCCCCTTTTTATCAATAAACATTCCCACAATAATTATATAATCTTTGCTAATATAATCACCACTTATATATGCAGTTCTAAATATATTTCTTATATAATTTTCACCTATAAAATTATTACTTCTATAATCTGCTCTTTTACCATACCCAATGACTTATTCTATCTAACATATCCCTTTATATCAATAACCTACGATGGGTATGAGGTGCATATATGTTTGCACCGAGCGACTTCGGAGCCTTCTAGAGCCTGTTAGAATTATGTCTATAAACAGCAATGGCTCTGCACGGATGCAGAGCCAAGACGGACTCATGCCACGGACGGCATGTGTCCGGCGGTTGCGTCCTATTCATATTGTCTAAATCATAATTCTTACAGTCTCTTGATGGCGGAGAGCCGGAGCGCGATGTAAATATATATGCACCTCATACCCTCACAGCCTCCGATGTAACTGCACTCTTTATTTGAGTAATTCCAGATTTTTTGAGATAAGCTCACAACGCTGTTTCACACAATCAGGTGAACGATGTGGATCTCTAGGAGTATTAAACAAATAATCCTCAAGTTTGTCAATAGTTGTTGTTGCAACATGCATTCTTGTATCAGAAGATGCATAGTAGATGTAAACATCTCCGTTTTCTCTTGCGATAGCACCGTTTGTGAATACTACGTTTGATACATCTCCTACTCTCTCTTTTCCGAGTGGTACAAGGAATACTCCTGATGGCTCAGCGATCACTTTTGCAGGATCGTTTAAGTCTGTTGCAAATGCGTAAAGTACATAACGCAGACCTGCTGCTGTATTTCTTACACCGTGTGCGATGTGTATCCAGCATTTCTTTCCCTTGAAAGGAACTGCTCCGGCACCGTTCTTTGCCTCTGTGAGTGTGTGGTATACACGTCTGCTGATAATCTTTTCTTCATTTATAACAGCGTGCTCGATATCATCACAAAGTCCAAATCCGATTCCTCCACCGCTTCCTGTCTCGATAAATCCGTCCATTGGACGTGTGTAGAAAGCATATTTTCCGTCTACAAACTCAGGATGAAGAACCACATTTCTCTGCTGTGGTGACTGGAGTGTTGTCAGGTTGTCAAGACGCTCCCATGTCTTTAAATCCTTTGTGCGGACGATTCCGGCTGCAGCAACTGCTGCTGAAAGATCAGGATCATCTTTATCCTTGCTCTCTGAACAGAATACTCCGTAGATGTATCCATCCTCATGCTTTGTGAGACGCATATCGTATACGTTTGTCTCATCAGGGCATGTATCCGGAAGCTGGATTGGGTAATCCCAGAACTTAAATCCATCTATTCCGTTATCACTCTCTGCTACGGCGAAGAATGATTTTCTGTCATTTCCCTCAACACGGGCAACGAGATAATATTTTCCGTTTAACTCGATAGCTCCTGAGTTCATAACTGCATTTACTCCGAGACGCTCCATGAAGTATGGGTTTGTTTCCTCGTTGATGTCATATTTCCATGTTACAGGAATGTGGTCTCTTGTGAGAACAGGATCCACATATCTGTCATATATTCCATTATAGAAATCACTTTTGTGGTTTTTCTTCTGCTGTAATTTCTCTAATTTTGCCTGCTCAACAAAATACTGCTTGTGTATCATTGCGCATCCTCCTGTTAATTATTGATTTATACCTATACAATAGCTGATATAGCCTTCAGGTATAAATATTTGTTATTTTACGAGCATCTTCTTATTATTTCCATGCACATTCTTCCGTTGTGGTATGGACATTTCCAAGGCTCCACGATCGGTTTTTTGCTGACCGGATTGCCATCCTTGTCAAGATCCCAGAACCACTCAGATCCCGCTCTCTTGTCGATGATGTATTTCTTGATATATTCCCAGAGCTGCTCTGTAACATCTTTGTATTTCTCTTCTTTGGTCTTTTCATAGCAGTTGTAGAAGCCAACCATGGCCTCAGCCTGAACCCACCATACTCTGGTAGTATCAACAACTCCTTTGAAACACTCATTGTTCATGGCACCATTATCAAGTGCCTCCTTGTATACCTCTGCCACAAGTGCATTGGTGTACTCATGAGTCTTAGCTGTGATCTTCTCATCTGAAAGAACTGTACATGCACGGTCTAAAAGCCATGATGCTTCAATGTCATGTCCGTATGAGTAAAGATCTGATATTGTATTCATCTTTTCATCGAAGAATACCTCAAGGCGGTTTGTCTTTTCGTTGTATACCTGATTCTTAAATGCATCAAGTATCTTTACTAAAGCTACCTTTACTTTTTCATCCTTATTCACACGATAAAGCTCTGTGTATGCTTCGAGCACATGAAGCAGAGTGTTCATGGTCTTGTCTGCAAGAAGCCCATTTTCTGAAAGCTTGTCATTGTCCTCAAGCTCCCACTTTCTGTTGAAAGACTCCAGATATCCATAGCTGTCTGTACCGATTGTCTCTATCTTTTCAAAAAGATCCATCGCAAATTCTAAAGCTCCACCGTCATTTGATGCTGCATAATATGATGATAGAGCATATATTGCAAATGCCTGATTATATATATGTTTTGTAGTGTCTAACGGCTTGCCATCGTATGATACAGACCAGAACACTCCGCCATACTCTTTATCTTCACAGCAGTCACGCATAAACCTGTATGCGTGATCTGCCTCAGACATGAGAGTTTTATCCTTAAGTGTCATATATGCATTTGAAAAGAACCATAAGATCCTGCTGTTTAATATACAGCCTTTTTCATAGCATTTATCAACATTAAGGTCAAAATCCATATATCCGTAGTAGCCACCGTGCTCATCGTCACGAAGCTGCTTCCAGAAAGGAACTATTCTGTCTGTCAGTTCCTTTCTGACCTCATGTGCTAAATTCATATTAACGCCTGCCTATCTCTGTGTCATTTTCTCTTACTACACTGTGTGCTTTGATGTAATCTACAAGCTCATCTGCATATGCAAATGCAAGTCCTACATAGCTGTCTGCTGCTCCGTAGTAGATTGCCATCTTATTTGTCTTGCTGTCATGGATTGTTGCGCATGGGAAGCATACGTTTGGAACGAAGCCTCTCTCCTCATACCACTCTTCCGGAGTGAGAAGGAAATTCTCGCAACGATATTTAACGATTGAAGGATTGTCGATATCAAGGATTGCTCCACCGATACTGTAAACATATCCGTTACATGTTCCACTAACACCGTGGTAAAGAAGAAGCCAGCCTTCGCTTGTCTCGATCGGAGCTGCTCCTCCACCGATCTTGAGTGACTCCCACCACTCACTTGATTTACCCATTACATGGCGGTGCTTGCCCCAGTAAACCATGTCCTTGCTCTCTGAGAGGAAGATATCACCAAATGGAGTGTGGCCACTGTCACTTGGTCTTGAAAGCATAAGGAAATTTCCGTTTACCTTTCTTGGGAAAAGCACTGCGTTTCTGTTGAATGGGAGGAAAGGATTTTCTATACGAGTAAAAGTCTTAAAATCTGTAGTTTTAGCAACACCGATTGCTGCTCCGTAAAAGTCCTGACACCAGATAACATAGTATATGTCCTCAACCTTTACAAGTCTTGGATCGTAAGCGTAGATCGGCATGAATGGCTCACCATTCTCATCTTCGAACTCGATCTTGTTTTTATCGAAATCCCAGTGAATAGCGTCCTCACTTCTTCCGAGGTAGATGTATGGAATTCCGTTTGTCTGCTCTCCACGGAATACTCCGATGAAAGCTCCCTCATAAGGGATAACTGCGCTGTTGAAAATTCTTGCAACACCCTCTACCGGATTTCTTCCGATGATAGGGTTCTTAGAATATCTCCATACAGGAGCACCGGTAAGGTTTGCCGGTTTGTCCTGCCATGGTACGTTATTAACTTCTGGGCTTATCATTTTAAAATCACTCATTGTGGTGGTCTCCTATTCTGAAATTAATTGTATTAACCTTTAACTGCACCTGCTGCCATTCCACTGTATACCTGTTTCTGGAAGATCAGGAAGAAGATAAGGATTGGTGCTATCGTGATAAGTACACCTGCACAGATATAGTTGTACTGGTTACCATAAGGTCCTGTAAATGTATATAAAGCTGTTGAGATTGTTTTCAGTTCTGCGTTCTGTAAGTATAAACTTGAAGAATAGTACTCGTTGTAAACGCTTACTCCCTTTAATACGAGAGATGTCATAATTGCAGGTTTGAGCAATGGGAGCAATATTTTGAAGAAAATTCCAAAATACGTACATCCATCCATGATTGCAGATTCGTCAAGCGAAACTGAAAGGTTCTCAAAGAACTGGAGGAAGATATAAATGGATATGATGTCTGTTCCCATAAGCACGATCATGTAGCCGTATAAATGATTGATGAGTCCCAGGCTATACATGATCTGATAAATTGTTACCTGCATTGCAATACCCGGAAGTAGTGATGCGAAAAGGAATAAGTTCTCAATAAGTCCTCTTCCCGGGAATGTGAAACGGTTAAGAACATAAGCCGTCATTGCACTGATCATAACAGAAGCAAACAATACTACTATAAGTATGATAAAAGTATTAGCGAAGCATCTTAACATGTTTGCCTTTTCAATTGCGATCTTAAAATTTTCAAGATATGCAAATGATTTTGGAAGTTCAAGAACTGTCGAACTAGCGTATTCGTCGTTTGTCTTAAATGCTGTAAATATGCAGACTACAATAGGAACAAGTGCTACAAGTGCAGCGATTATAAGCGATACATATTTGAAGATCTCAAATATAATTGATTTTATCTTATTTGCTACCATTTACACGCGCCTCCTTTTTAGCTGCCTTTTCAGCTCTTTTTCTTCTTCTCACTGCTGCTTTTGACTCATCTGCTGTGCCATCGTTAAATGCATATTTGAAGAAGAGTTTCTGTGCAATCGTAACCACTATGATGATTACAAGAAGCACTATAGCCATGGCACTTGCAAGACCAACTTTCTGGTTCTCATGTGCCAGTCTGTTCATAATTACGAAATATGTACCCGTTCCCATTCGACCATTTGTGATAACGTATGGTGGCTCGAACGCACTCAGTGATCCACTGATTGAAAGAACTAGGTTAAGTACTACGATTGATTTGATACTTGGCAGGATAATATATTTAAACTGCTGCCATCTGTTTGCACCGTCAAGTGATGCTGCCTCATAAAGATCCGTGTCTACGGACATCATTGCTCCGAGGAACAATACCATGTTCTGACCTGTATATCTCCATACAGATGTTGCTACCAGTGACCAGTTATTGATTTTCTGATCCTGTAACCAAAGAGGTATATTGTCTATATTCATTCCAAAAAGCTGAAGAATAGTATCTAAAACCATGCCTCTCTGATAGAAGAATTTAAAAATAAAACCGACTGCAATACCACAGATCAGGTATGGAAAAAACATTGTTGCCTTGAAGAAAGACTCCCCTTTTACCTTAAAAACAAACAGTGTTGCAAAAAACAGTGCAAGTGCAAGCTGTATAACTGCACCTACCATGTAATAAACACTGATAAAAAGTGAGCCAAAAATATCTGACCTTTTAAAAACATTTATATAATTCTGAATACCAACCCATTTTCTAGGTCCAAGGTATTTCATATCATAAAAACTAAACTGAACCATTTTTGCAAATGGGATATACGTAAATGTAAGCAACAGTAAAAGTGGCACCAACATGAACGTTCCAATAAGGAGACGCTTCTGTACCTTTCTGCTTCTGAACCATTCGCCAAATGATTTTTTTTCTGCTGTTGTAGCCGGATTACTCATAAATAGCTCCTTTCATAACCCCTTTGATGAAAAAGGCAGCCTCCTTTTTTCAAGTTACTGCCTTTTACATCCGGTTGTTTATGTATTACTTAATTATTTAATCTCCACTCCGTTTGATTCCTGAGCTGCTGTCCACTTCTCATTCCACTCATTCATAATGTCATCAAGAGATGATGTACCGTAAAGTGCTCCCTCAAGGACCTCACATACAGGATCATTTCCACTTAATACCTCTGAATCGTTCTTTAATGTATCAAGAAGGTCTTCCTCTCCTGAAACTGCTGCATTATCTGAAAGAAGCTCTACGCCCTCGAACTCTGCAAGTGCATCAGGAAGATCCTCTCCCTTAAGCGACGGGATACTTCCCTCATCCTCAAAGATTGTCGAATCTTCGATAAGCCATTTGATGTAAAGCATTGATGCTATCTGATTGTCTGTGCTTGACTCTTTATTTACTGCATATGCATAGTTACCACCTGCTGCTGCGTACTGCTTTCCGTTTACAGAAATAGGGAATGGCATATATCCGATATCATCCGGATGATCACCTGCATCCTTAAACTGCTGTACACACCATGATCCAAGTACCATTGTTGCGATCTCACCATCGTTTATCATCTTCTTAGATGACTCCCAATCAGAAGATGCAGGATCTTCCTCTACAAGCTTGTCTGCTACTGCATTATAAAGTGTATAGTATACAGCGTATGGTCCGCTGTTCTCGTCATTCTTTGTGAATGGATCTTTCTGATGAAGAAGTCCGTTATTCTTGTAATCAGCATCTCCGTTTGAAGCGATTCCAACATAATCATTCCATGCACCCATTGTCCAGCCAGCTGAGAAGTTTGTATAAAGAGGAATAGCATCTGTCTTTTCTTTTATAATCTTAAGATCCTCTAAGAACTCATCAGGAGTTGTTGGAAGTGTTGTGATACCAGCCTCCTTAAATACTGCTTTGTTGTAAGCAATTCCACCGGCTGTACCACCATTTGGAATTCCGTAAACCACATCATTGTATGTCTTCTCAGTAACGTAGTTGTATTTCTCGTTTAATGTTTCATAATCTCCTAATGGAGTAAAGTAGTTAGAGAATTCGCTCTTATCTACTGTGTCTGGTATGAAACAGATATCTCCCCAGTCCCCGTTTGTCAGTCTTAATGTAACTGTCTCTGCGTAATCTGTGATTCCTTCATATGTAACATTGATATTCGGATAGAGTTTCTGGAACTCCTTAGCATACTCTGCGTATGTTGTATCAGCGATATCAGTTCTGTTTGTGAGGATCTTGATGTCAGCTTTTAAATCTGTGTAATCCTCTCCGACGTTTAATGAGTTAAACTCAGGAACGTCTTTATTTGTGCTTGTCTGGCTGTCACCAGAGCCACCATTTCCGCCACAGGCAGTAAGCGATGCTGCCATTGCTGCGACAAGTCCAATACTAACCAGCTTTTGCTTTTTCATATTGTTTCCCTCCATTTTTAAAAAAGTTTAATTAATTTTTAATAGCTTTTTAGCTTGATTTAATTTTAACGCGTAAAGTAGTGATTTGCAAGCTTTTTCCAATATTTTGCGTCATTTCGTCGATTATAACATTAATCATTTACTGTTTTTATACACTTTGTACATAAAAAAGCCTATTAATTTACTTAAAATTCAATTAATCAAGTTGTTTTTAGTTCTTAATTTTATATTAAATGGCACTTTATACCCTATTTATTGGTTAAGTTATTGTTAATTTATTGTTAATGTGTTTGTTAATTATGTTGCATTTTTACAAATGACGTATATTAATGATGTGCTTTTTGTCCGCTTTATGTATTAAGTGTATAATTTAAGTATCGTAAAGGTATGCACGCAAAAATCCCACAGCTCCAAGAACTGTGGGATTTCACTGTTTTTATCTTATATTAATGAGATGTAGCTGCTTACTCAGCTCTTTTTTCGGAATTCTGGTATGCTTCATTGAAAAACTGCGCCTGTGAGTCAACAGGGATGCTGTTTATCTTTCGATCAACATACACTCCGTCATATCGCTGCTCCTTGCCCTTTTCATCATCTATCATGATCGTATTGAAGATGTGGCGGATCTTCTTTCTCGCGTTGGCATCATATACAGGTGCAGCAACCTCGACACGCCTTACTGTGTTTCTGGTCATGAAATCTGCCGATGCAATGTAGATCTTCTCATCATCACCCTCACCAAAGCGGTAAATACGCGAATGTTCGAGATACCTTCCGACAACACTTATGACGCGGATATTTTCTGTCACGCCCTCTACCTGTGGCTTAAGACAGCATATACCTCTGACGATCAGCTCTATCTTTACTCCTGCTTTTGAGGCATCAATGAGCTTGTCGATAAGTACTTTGTCGGTGAGTGAATTGATCTTTATTCCGATGTAAGCTCCTTTTCCTGCCGCTTTTGCTGCAATCTGCTCATCTATCATATCAGCGATCTTATTCTGTAAGCACTTTGGTGCAACCAAAAGCTCTGATATCTCACCGTCCTCAACTGTCTCGCCCTTTTGCAGTGCCATAAATACCTTTGCTGCATCAGCACCGATCTGCTGGTCAGCGGTCATGAGTGAAAGATCTGTGTAAAGTCTTGAAGTCTTTTCGTTGTAGTTTCCTGTTCCAACCTGTGTGATATATTCGTAGCCATCGCCCTTTTTCTTTGTGACAAGACAAAGTTTTGAGTGAACCTTGTAATCTCCAAGACCGCAAAGTATCTGACAGCCTGCGTCCTCCAGACGGTGTGACATCTCGATATTGTTAGCCTCGTCAAACCTCGCGCGAAGCTCCACAAGTACGATAACCTCTTTGCTGTTTTCCGCAGCCTCGATAAGAGCATCTATGATCTTACTCCTGTCTGCCACGCGGTAAAGTGTCATTTTAATAGAGACAACGTCAGGATCTTCTGCCGCATCATTTAACATCTTGATAAACGGCTTCATGCTCTCGAATGGATATGATAAGAGCACATCCTTTTTCTCGATCTGATCCAATATATTCTCTTTAAGCGAAAGCTCCGGTGTATCGCGCGGTGTACGCTTGTCAAAGAACAGTTCCGGCTTGTCTCTTAGATAGCTCTGGAGCTGGAATACAAAGGAAAGATCAAGCGGTGTTTTTACATTTATGATATGTTTCTTTCCTATTTCAAGGAAACATGACAGCTCATCAATAGCCTTTGAATTGATCTTTCTGCTGAGTTCTACCCTTACAGGATCAAGACGCACTCTCTTTTTGATGAGTTCCTCCATCATGTTACGGTAATCCATGTCCTCATCATACATATCCTGTGCGTCAATATCTGCATTTCTTGTGACACGCATGATCGATTTCTCGCGGATCACATATTTCGGATACAACTTTGATATGAAATGAAGTATAAGTTCCTCTGAAAGCATGAAACAGCCCGGTCTTGTAGGTATCTCTATAAGGCGTTTGAACACGCTGTTTGAGCAAGGCACGATCCCGGTTTTCTTTTTGCCCTTTGCGGATGTAAGGAGCACGATCGCATAGAGCTGTTTGTTTGCTAAAAACGGAAAAGGCTGCTGCTTTCCTATTATCATAGGTGAAAGGAATGGTGCGATATGCGCATCAAAATATTTCTCAAGGAAATCCCCCTCGTCCTTTGAGAGCTTATTGAAGTTGATGATCCTTATGCCCTTTGGCTCAAGCTCGCCCATGAGCTGCTCATAAATATTGGCCTTTTTCTTCTCAAGAGCACAGACTCTGTCAAGTATCGCTGCCACCTGCTCCTCGCTGGTCATCTTGGTTTTATTTTCACGGACTTTTTCCTTTGAGTTCATCTGCATCATAAGTGTTCCGACTCTTACCATGAAAAATTCGTCAAGGTTTGTCTGGTAGATTGATGCGAAGGTGAGCCGCTCTGCAAGCGGTACTCTCGGGTTTCCAGCCTCATTTAATACGCGCTCGTTGAACTGAAGCCATGACAACTCTCTGTTGGTGTAACATTCTTCTAATTTTTTCATCTCTATGTATGCTCCTATTTGTGATGTTATTGCAGTTTTCTGTGCATCTTCCTTATTATTTGCAGATACATTTTTATTTCGTATAAAAGTTATAAAATTCTCCAGTAATTTAAACAATCTCGACCTCTTTTAGTTCGTCATCATCCATCTCAAAGAATATGCGGACTGCGACATTTTCACTGGTTGCCTCTGCAAGGTTCAGACAACTGTTGCCGAATCTGTCGATATTGTGGATGATCTCATTGAAAGTTGCTGTAAGTTTGGAGTCGCATTTGCCCTTTCCAATTCTGGCAAATCCAATAGAGGTGTTTATGTAAAATAAAGGTAAAGATTTTACATTTTTAAAATTTTTTTAACATTTCTACAGCGACATCCGGGTAATTTGTGATGATGGCATCCGCTCCTGCCTTTACAAGAGCTTTCATCTCATGCTGATCATTGACAGTCCAGATATGAGTCCGCAGGCTTCTGCCGTGCGCTTTGTCGATGTAATTCTCATCATTCATGTGATATGTCGCAGGATGAAGTGCTTCCACACCGAGATTTGCCGCGTACTCCGCAGGATTAACTATTATATCTGAAAAAAGCAGTCCGCACCGCATATCAGGGCAGAGCTTTTTGACTCTGACGATCGACTCATGGTTGAATGACGAGCACCATATACGGTCAAGTATATCGTACGCTTCGACCAGCTCCAGCACCTTTTTCTCGAGTCCCTTATAATTTATGATGCCGTTTTTCAACTCAATATTTATGGTAAGCTCTGTGTTCTTCAGCAGTTCAAACACCTCATCGAGTGTAGGTATCCTCGTCTTTTTGTCGTATGACGGCATGTGCTTTGACACGTTAAGCCTCTTTAACTCCTTTAAGCTGTAGTCTTTTACAAAGCCGCTCTCACCGCATACCCTGTCTATAGTCTCGTCATGTATGACAACCAGCTCTCCATCTTTCGATAGCTGCACATCAAGCTCGACTCCGTCTGCACCCATTTTTGCAGCCTTTTTAAAAGCTTCAAGTGTATTCTCAGGGACATATCCCGATGCGCCTCTGTGCGCCCAGACTTTCGTTCCCTCTGTGTTTATCATATGTGTGCCTTCTTTCGTAATCTGATTAGTTATAAAATCTTATTCTCTGTTCATCATACCGGTCTGCCAGCCGCAGGAAAACAAATCCCAGAGCGAAGAATATCGCCATAGTGGCAACCGCCACATTTATCGTACCGCCCGCCAGCTTAACTGCCGCGATAACGATCGAGCCAAGAAATGAAGCTCCCTTTGCAAATATATCATATATTCCAAAGTACTCACCCGAATTCTCCGCAGGTATTATCTTTGTAAAATAAGACCTCGACAGTGCCTGTATCGAACCTTGGAAGCAGCCTACTCCAAATGCCATTATACCAAACCCGATCAGGTCATGTAATGTAAGCGCGTATATGCAGACTGCAAAATATCCTGCGATACATACATATATCAGTGTACTCGTCTTATATTTCTGTGATAATCTTGCGAATACAAGCGAACCGATGCAGGCAACTATCTGTGTAAAGAGCAGGAATACCACCTGACCTACCGAGTCGAGCTTTAGATCCGTTCCTATATTGATACAGTTGTCTATTATCGTGCCGACACCGTCTATATACAGGAAAAACGCTATCAGAAACAGACCTACTTTTTTATCTTTTGTAGCAATTTTTTTGATAGTTTTAAATATCTGGACAAATGCATCAACTATGTAACTTCCCGTCCTGCTCTCATCCGTGCCATCCGCTTTTACATAATTTTCCTGCCTGTAGCTTTTGAAGAGAGGTATCGTTACAACAAGCCACCAGATACCTGTCACTCCAAAGCCTATGATCATCGACAGGCTGTTTGATATGTATCCGAGCATATCAGGGCCGCACACATACGCTAAAAGTGACACAAGAAACGGCACACACGATCCGAGATATCCCCAGGCGTATCCGTAGGATGATACCTCATCCATCCGTTCCTCCGACGTCACATCCACAAGCATCGAGTCATAAAACACCAGCGATGCATTGTAAAAAATCTTTGTTATCACATAGATAACTATAAAAATAACCCATGTAGGCGCAAATCCATTCAAAATGCAGCCACCGACACCAATAAAAACCGTTGTAGAAAAAATAAATTTCTTGATGCGTCTATGATCTGCTATTGCACCGCATACCGGTCCGATAAATGCAGAAACAATCGTCATTACGGCAATCGCTATCGCATAATAGGCAGTTGCTTTGTCAGACGAAATCTGACCTTCTCCTGTCCCGACCGCTATGTTTTTGTACCATATGGGTATAAGTGCGCATGCCAGAAGTGTGTATGCTGAATTTCCCACATCATACAGCACCCAGGCAAGTTCTTTATGTGTTAGTTTTTTTCTTTTCTCTTTCATGAATACTTCCTACTAATATTTATTTGTTATAGGAAATATTCTATTTAGGTTGTGTAAATTACACTATCCAAGTTTTGAAAATTCTATGTAAAATATCATGACTAATCCGCAGAAGTCTGACTTCCACATGCGTTTAGTATTGCATTGTTACATATGCAGCAGTTCATCAATTTTCTGCCAGTTTTTGCATCTCACAAAATTATCATTAGGAAATTCTGCCTGCTGATTCCATGGACGGTCAAATACCGCCACCCTGCAATTATCGAAATGCATAACGTGCTCAAACGCAGCCGGAGAGTCCTCTACCGCAAAATCGAATGTCATGCCGTAAAGCTGCTCCAAAGTCATGTTGTATGTAAAATCCTGCACAAATGTTTCACGCCCATATTTATCTACACAAAAAAGAGGAACTCTCTCAAGACCATGTTGATCCAGCCATTTCCTCGACGGCTCATACGAATTAAAAGGTCTTCCTGTAATGACAGACACCTCATGACCTTCATCAACCCATTTGTTGATTGTATCCGAAGCTTGCGGTGTTTCCTCGTAGCTTAACAGGTTTTCAGACAGATGCCCTGCTTCCATTAACCGGTCATACTGCTCGTCATTTAGATCAAATGTTTTCTGTAAGTTAAAAAACTGAACCTGTTGGTATGGCAGATCAATGCCAAACAATTCCTTTGCTATTTTCGTGAAATATTTTGCTGTTTCACATATTACGTCATCAAAGTCTATGTATATCTTCATTTTTCACCACCGTGTTTTTTCCGCTGTATCGCAACCTTACTTTTATTCTACCGATTTTTTGCCATTTTACAAGGATATTTCAGTTTTTCTAATGGTAATTATATCAAGCTGATGGCTGATATATTTTCTACATTATGTTAAATCCAATATCCGACTACTATTATAATTGCTGAGACAAACATGATCCATGCTAAGATCAGCAACGCCAGTGTACCTTTTGTTCTTTTTTCTTTGTAATTTCTAATTTGTTCCGACATCAATAATGTCACACCGATCAAAATTACTAATGCCTTAAATACTTTTACCATAAAGTTTGTCTCCTTAAATTAAAGTTCAGTGCTTTGGTCTATTCTCTACCGTCCAGTTTTTCGGGTTGGTATCATCCGGTGTCTGTCCCGCAAGAATTGCTTCATAATGAGCCACCTTATCATCCATATATTTAGTAGTACAGATCCTGACACAGGATCTGTAAGCAACATTATCTGAAGCTTTTGTAATTCTTCCTCACCTAACCCAATCTCTTTCCATCTTTTCGAAAACAACGGAACCTCTATAAAAGTTCTTGTCATTTGTATTTTCTTTTTAATTATATTATAGGGTGCCAACCCGTTCCTACAGCGATACTTTTTATCACCACCATATCTACCGGATAAAGTGTGTCGCTACTCGCTCCTCAGTTTCCGGCAAACTAACTTTTTCTCTTTTCACGCTCCATGCTTATACCGAAACAGTGCAAACACAATATCATTATCCTGCACTGTCAAAATAGAACTTCGTGTAATGCTTATTTTCTGTAAGCTCCATATCATGTGTAGCGATCAGCACGAAACAGTTATCCTTTGCAATGTAATCGAGAATAACTTTCGATGCGGCAATTCTCTCATCTTTAATAATTTTTACTCGTACTTGTCCAGTGACTTGCCGGCAATCTCCACATAATGCATCGCATTCCTGTGATTATCAGCGATTTCCTCTTCTGTCAGCATACGTCTGATCTTTGCCGGATTTCCAAATGCAAGGCTTCCATCAGGTATATTTGTACCCTGAGTGACAAGCGCACCTGCACCAATTATGCAGTTTCTGCCTATACTTGCACCATTTAATATGATAGCACCCATTCCTATAAGCGTATTATCTCCAATAGTACACCCATGAATTATTGCACTGTGTCCTATTGTGACATTTTCACCTATCACAACCTTATGTGACAGATCCACATGAACCACCGCATTGTCCTGTATGTTCGAATTTTTTCCAATTTCTATAGGCTCCGAATCGCCTCTGACCGTCGCATTGTACCAGACGCTTGCGCCTTCCCCCAACGAGACCTGTCCTTTTACAACCGCGCCTTCTGCTATATAATATGCCATAATTTTCACTTCCTATATTCTACCAATTTTTCATTTATATCGGTGAAACACAATACATATTAAATGTGAAATCAGCCAAAAGCATATCTGTCCAATAAATTTCAACATGTACAACAGAAATACGTTTCTTTCTTGAAATAAAAGACGCCTTGGCGATAATAGTTCCATCTTTCACATTTGCAACAAAATTAGCAGTTGATGTCTGTGTCACATATTTTCTTCCATCTGTTCTTGCAAGCATTCCTGCAGCGCAGTCTGCCAAGGTAAAAAGCAAACCTCCATGCACATAACCATATGGATTCAGAAAATCATCCTTGATTTCCGATTTTAAAACAGCTTTTTCTTCCGACACCTCAACTACCGAAATGCCATTTCGAATCATAAAATTATTCTGTAACATAGCCTCTCCATTCTGTCTCCAATTTTTTGTATAGTATTTTTCCTGACTCATTTCGTGGTATTTTGCTTATATAACGTATCTCACTGGTATGCGGATTTAAATGTGTCTTTTCCTGCAGATATTCCTCCATAGCAGGAAGTACTTCTTTGCTTGTTGTAAAGACAACAAGGTGTTCATCCTGACCAGAAGCTGCAATATCTGTCTGTGTGAATTTTTCCTTTAAGATCTGTTCCACTTCATCGAGATTTACACGATTTCCCATTAATTTAAGGAAACGTTTTTTCCTTCCCACAATATAATAATAACCATCTTCATCTCTTTTTGCCATATCTCCTGTCACAAGGCGGCCATTACGTTCATCTTTTCTGGTCAGATCTGACCTGTTAAGCGCATAGCCGAGCGTTACGTTTTCCCCTTCATATACAAGTTCACCAACCTCATTTGCTGCGGTAATTTCTTTTCCATCTACATCAATAAGGGAAAATCTGCCGCCTGGAATTGCAATTCCCATGCTTCCGCATTTTTCGAATGCACTCTCAAATGGAAGATATGACATTCTTGCAGTAGCCTCCGTCTGTCCGTACATAACGATAAATTTTTTTCCATTTCCGGCTGCATACTCTGTAAACTCTTTTTGCAATTCGTATGAAAGTTTTCCACCTGCCTGTGTCATATATTGAAGATCCGGCAATTCCATCTGAAAGAAACGCAATTTTTTTAATGTTTCATAAATGAATGGCACACCAACAAAAGACGTAACTTTCTCCTTTCTCATAAGATTCCAGAATTCCGGAGACACGATCGACTCCTGATTCAGCACAATCGTCGCGCCAGCCTTTACATGGCTGTTGATGACAGAAAGTCCGTAGGTATAGTTCATCGGCAGCACAGTGATTGCACGCTGGTCAGAATCAATTCCTAAATATTCAACGATCGACTGAGCATTCGATTCCAGATTACGGTAGCTCTGACGTACCAGCTTTGGACTTCCTGTCGAGCCAGAGGTGGTAAGCAGCAAAGCCAGCTCCTCATATAGTGGTTGTTCTGGAATATAAGCCGTTTTCAAAAGACAGTAGCCATACTCCTCGCATACTATTGTTGCATCTGATAACTCTCTGCTTTTGTCTACAGGCGCATAGAGATATTCCGGTTGATAAGTTTCTACTAGCTGTTTTAAAAATGAAACATCTATTTTTTCATCAAGTAGAAGAGGCACCGCCCGCAAGTGCAAAAACGACAGATATCCGGCAATACTACCAACTGTATTTTTGCACAGACATAGTATAACACTCTTCTTTTTAATATGTTGTTTTAATCTCTGTGCATACTGTACAGCCTCAGTGTAAGTAAATACCTCTCCTTTTCCATCTGTGAGCATTATATTTTCTCCGAATTTATTCATTTCATCAAAAAACATAAGATATCTCCTTTCTTTACAGCCCAATATTTTTTCTTCTTGGAATGAGATTTGCTATATACACAACCTGTAACAGGTATATTTTAGTTACTTTATTTTTCTGCAAAAAACAAGCCAACCACAAAACAAGGAGGATCATATGGAATTTATTACTTCTACGTCCAAAGATCATATTGTCACAATCACATTAAACCGGCCCAAGGCATTAAACGCTTTTAACTCGCAGATGCTCTTGGAACTTACAGATGCTATTTGGGCAGCATCTGAAAATCCCGAGCATCTGGTTATTATCATAAACAGCAGTATTGAAAAAGCCTTTACTGCGGGTGGAGACATAAAAGAGGAAGTGCTTCTTACAACCGATACTGCATACGATTTTGCCGAACGTGGTAAAGCCTGCACAATGTCGATTTATAACAGCCCTATCCCTGTAATTTGTGCGGTGGACGGTTATGCGCTCGGTGGCGGTATGGAAATTATTCTCGCTGCAGACATCACAGTTGCCACTAAAAATGCCATGGTTGGCATTCCAACCATAAATCTTGGCGGAATACCAGGATGGGGGTCCACCCAGCTTCTGCCACGCCTTGTCGGACCTTCCCGTGCAGCCGATATTTTGTTGACCGGAAGAACGCTCTCTGCAGAAGAGTGTTACAATCTTCATATTATTGAATATCTTGTCGAAAAAGATCAGCTTATGGAAAAAGCAATGGAACTTGCCAGCACAATCACTGACAAGGCTCCTCTTGCCGTCCGCAATATGAAAAAAGCTCTCCATGAAGGTCTTTCTCTTCCACTACAGGATGCTCTTAACTTAGAGAGTGCATTATTTGCCGACTGCTATAAAAGCGAAGATCACGAAGAAGCTCTCCGTGCATTCCTTGAAAAAAGGCCTCACAAACCTTATCATTTCTAATCCAATATTTCAAACAGGATCACCACCAGTTCATCTCCGACTAAGATATTACCCGGCGCTTCGCCTTGTGTACGTGCCGGGTATACCCAATTCTTCCCGGTATTTTGCAATTGTTCGACGTGAAATCTGAATATTACGTTCTTTTAAAAGTTCCGCAATCTTCTGATCGCTGTAAGGCTGTTTTTTATTTTCAAAATCAACTATTTCCCTGATTTCTTTCTTTACATCAAGTGCTGTCTTATCCTCACAGTTATCACAACTTGCCACACTGCAGAACAGTTCCTTAAGTAGTATTGTTCCGTAACAATACTGAATATATTTGCCCTTAACAGCACGGCTTATTGTTGAGACATTCATCTCAATATCATCTGCAATGTCCTGCATACTCATCGGTTTCAATGGCTTATGTGCAAAAAAATAACCCTTTTGACGCTCAATAATTGCCCTTGATACCTTAAGTACAGTATCCCGACGTTTCTCAATACCGGTAATAATATACTTACATCTCTCATATTTCTTTCTGAAATAATCTTTCAACTCCGCATCTTTCGTCTGAGCCATCATATTCATATAATAGTCACTGAGAGAATAGTTTCCTACCCATTCATCATTTAATGAGACTTCATAGTCCGCCTCATTGCCAGTACATAAAATATCCGGCACAATATAGTTAGCATTTGCTCCAGCCACATAACGCAGTGGATAAGGGTTTAGCATTTTGATTTTCCAGAATAAATCCCTCACTTCTGCTGCGCTCATATGCAAATTTTTACCAACTTTCGAAAAATGTCCTGCACCAAGTTCTTCCAAAAATTCATCAATCATACGATCTGTTTTTTCCGTGCGTAATCCCTGCCGTTCTAATTGAATTTTCAATGTCTCCTGTACCGACAAAGCAAATACGCCAACTGGTTCTAACTGAAGCAGCGCCTGCCTGCACTTTTCACACTCTTGTGCACTAACACCGAGTTCTGCCGCAATATCCTCCATCTGTATTTCAAGAAGCCCTGTATCACTGACACATGAGATCATATACGTAATAATTCTCCACTGGCGCATACTAAATTCTGTAAATTTGAGCTGTTCCATAAAATATAACCGGATATCTTTTACTTTCTCCTGCGCAATTTGAAACATATAATCTCTCGATTCTCTTATATCCCGGCTCTTTTCAGCAAAAGTAGCATTTCTATGCACCGGTAAATACTCAAGCATAGGGTTTTCTTCATACTCTTTTTCAAGAAATTCTTCCAGCTCCACATTGTCAAGTGCCAGCATATTCAGTGACATAATCTGATACTGTGAGAGTTGCTGCTTTAATCCCTGTTCTAAAATCAAACCGTAATCCATCTGTTTTTTCACCTCTTTTTTATCCGATCACTCGCGAAAGAGTCCTTATCATATCGTTGCCATCCCAATTTTCTCCAAGGTTTAACGCATCTCCGACCAATGATACACGGTCACCGCCCAACACTCTACCCTTTAAAATCATTTTACGGATTGCTTCTATCTCGCAGTTTCCTGCATATAATACTGTCTGGACTTTCCGGTCCAGATATGGCAAAATCTTCTCTTTTTCTCCAATTTCATATTCGTAAAAAATGCCGAATTTTCCCTGGTATTTTTCAATAGGCATGTCACAATTTTTTAATAAAATGCGATAAATCTCATTCCCCATAATACATACCTTATCAATTTCCTCTGTATCCATTTCCATGCGGCAGAGCATTGCATATTTTTCATTGGCACGCATGAAATCCATATGGTATTTTTCTTTGCAAACAGCTGCCACACTCTGCCACCAAAGTTCCTTCGCATTCTCACAATCATTTCCCTTTACCCAGAAAATAAGTTTTGGACTGGAACAAGCATTCTGATCGACCTCGTAAGTATCATTATAGAATCGTTCTGCCAAGCTATTACGTTCCAACTCTGATAACTGCAAAATATAATCCGCTTCAAATACTGCCACCGAGTAACGATCAGGGAACTCAAGCTGCGTGCATCCTGGAAGGACATTGGACTCACGAAACGCATATATTGCCTCATCGCCGCCCCACAATACCCTCGCCTGACAGCATTTTGAGAAAAAATCATTTAATACAGTATCATGACCATATGTAAAAATGAGATTTTCCTGATAAAGCGCGGGATACCTTCTCATTACCCTATCGAGCACTGTAAGAAAAGGGGCTGCTTCATCTATGATTTTCTCCGAAATACGTATAAGATTTCCATTTCCGGCAAGCATTCCATATACCATTGAGTAAGCAAATAAAAATGGAATATTGGAAGGTGCAACGTGAAATATTGTTCCCCTGCCTTTTCGCTCAGAAGCTTCACCAATTTTTTTGCCCCACTGCTGCAACCTTTTTCTTCGGCACCAGAAAGCAAACGTTATTGCTGCTGTCGAATTCTTTAAAACCGGATCATGTCTCACTTCCTCTGTCAATTCTGATATAAATGCCAACACTTCCTCTGAGAAAATGTCTCTTCCAAAGCAGGAGGTTTCCTCACGCCAGTCTCCTGCTAATCTTTTGATCTCACTTTCCTTCATAGGTATCACTACACCCCCTGATAGAAGAATGTCTGATTCTTCCGGTAATGTCAAAATATTTTCCTTTTCGTCCACATGGACAGTCATCCACTCCACGAAGTATTCCAAGATCCTGCGTCAAAATTGAGTGTCCCGGATAGGATTTCGCCATCGGTGAGAGCACCTGTATCATTCCTTCCTCACCTACCTCGCATTCGCTAAGATCACTTCTTCGTAATATAACATCTGAGTACATACTTGCGTGCAGATGCCCACATTCACACTCCACATATATGCAGCCTGTCTGCTCAGCCATCCCATAATAATCACATACACTTTTTACGCCTGTAGTCTCTTTCAGACATTTTTTAAATTCTTCTTTAAGGACCGCCTGGTCCTGCATTTTTTTCCATCCACCGCCATGAAACAATATTCCATGATCCAAATGCAGTTTCCGGTGTTGTTCCTTTAGTTTCTGATAAAAACAGCTCCACACCATATATGTAAAGCCAAAAAGGAAAACCGGTCCATCTCCGTATTCACTCTCAAACTGTTCAATCACATCCCATTTCGGATTCATTTTTTCATCCAGCGCATAAAAACGTTTTGAACTGCAGACTGAAAATCCAAGAATTCCAGCGCCTCTCGCAGAAAACATTTCCCGATTTTTCAAAACTTCAGGGGAGTCTATGATGAGCATTGGAATTCTCTTTTTGCCGATCTTATCCTGCAAAATTCTGTACAGTGTCAACTGCTGGTATGTTGCCGTTTCTTCATCCAAAAAGATTTTTGAAGGCATGCTTCCTGTTGTCCCGGATGAGTGCACCTCTTTAAACACCTCTTCCTTTGGAATGCTTAGCAGTTCTCTTTCTTTGAATAACTGCACAGGTACCATTGGCACATCAGTAATCCTTTCAAAATGTTCCTGCATATTCTGTGCATCTGTCATATTCTTATAGGAAACACATTGTTTTGCATGCCATTGGCACAATTTTGAAAACATATCACAAAACCATACTTCTTTCTGCGCCTGTGATATCTGATAAGGTTCTTCTTCCAAAAGCTCACTATATGTCATATACCCTCCCAAATATAATCATTTCCATGCCCTGGCCAGATATGTGTATTTTTTTTTATTCTGTTCAAAAAAGGTCTTGTAACCTGCTCATACATCTCTTCATCTCCGCCAGGAAATCTTGTTATCGTTTTCTGATTCCTAATAAGGTAATCTCCCGAAAAAAAATGCTCCCCATCCAGCATAATTCCCATGCTCCCCGGTGTATGACCCGGCAGCAATGTAAACTCTATCTTATGTTCCAGCCAGATATGTTCACAATTCTCAGTAATCTCAACATCTGTACGGTCATAAATAATCTTCGGATATTCTGTTTTTACAGCCTGCTTGTTCAAAAAGAACAAATACAAATCCATGCGTCCACTCATATTTAACTTTGTATCAGACAGATTTCTGCTGCATTCTATGGATGAAACCACAGGAGTGTCTGGAAAAGCACTTTTTAATGTACCAAGACCAGCCATATGATCACAGTGTTCATGTGTCAGATAAATACTGTCAAGATGAATTTTGTGATCTTTTAAGAACTTTACAATTTTCTCGCCCTGTCCCGGATCGATCACAATACCTCTCGCCCCATCGGTGACCAGATAACAGTTTTCAGTCGTAAGGGTGTCCTCAAATCTGTTGACCGTAACCATAACTACTCAATTTCCACACCATACTTTTTCATGATTTCTTTCCCTTTTTCATAGGATGAAAAGGCAAGCATATCAGGTGTGTCCATCGTGATTCCAAATGTTTCTTCCAGTTCTCCAATCAGATTCATATGTCCCATTGAATCCCAGTTTGGATCATTTCGGTAGCGAAGTGTCTTGATTTCCTCCTGTGTTTTTCGAAATTCTACGCGAAATATCTGATCATATTTTTCCAGATTTGTCATAATAATTGTTCCTTTCCCATAATCCTAAAATTTATGTTTCATTTGATGTTACTATGAATAAATTTTTCATCATCATCTGTGTTGCCTGCATCCTGATCAGGCAATCACCTGTTTCATTTTTGCACCATCCTTTGAATGTTCCAATATAGCACTTTTTATTCTCTGTCACAGATTCCAAAGTTACATTCGCAGTTATTGTATCTCCAATTTGAATTGGCTTGCAAAATTCAGTATTCATGGATAAGAGAATCGCTCCATCTCCGGGCATTTTTGTTCCGAGCACAGCTACAAGCAGGTTGCTCCCAATCATACCGTGGGCTACTCTCTTGCCAAACCACTGTTCTTTCGCAAATGTTTCATCCATATGAACCTTATTGTAATCGCCTGTCATTTTTGCAAACTGCAGAACATAATCCTCATCAACTTTCAAAGAAAGTTCCCGTGTTTCACCAATCCGTATAGTCTTTCTTTTATCTGACGTGCCTGTATGTTGCTTTAGTTCGGTTTGCAATTCCTCTATTGCTTTCCGATAATCCATTGTATTAGCAAGCACAAGCACCTTTTTAGTGGCAATCAGTTTTGAAACATCCACACACTCTCGTGCACATCCGCATGCAACCAGCCAGTAATCACAGATTGCAACATTATCCGTTACCCACTCAATATTTGAAAAATGGTTTTGTAATTCTGTCAGTGCCTTTCTCCGGTCATATCTCGGGTTGCAGCCTCCACAAAATTTAATTCCAACTTTCATGTCAATGTCCCGCCTGTCTTCTGCTTTGTAAAATATGTCTTGCCATATCAAGTAATTCCTGGCTTACTTCATTCACAAGAACAACATCCTCTATCTGAGGAATATGTGATTTTACCTCTGTCGCGATGAGTTCCTCTGTCGTAAGGCTTGCTGATGGACATCCTGAACATTTTCCAAGCAACCTGACTTTAAGTACATTATCCTTGTACTCTACTATCTGGACATCCCCCTCATGTTCTAATAACTTTGGTCTTACATATTTCTCAAGTATTTTCTCGATTTCCTCATTCACAAAAATCCCTCCTTAATGTCTTCTATGATTTACATATATTTATTTATTATATTATAACAGCAATTTTCATGCCAAGTATTTTTCATTTACTCTTTGAATGACAAAGCACTGAAATTTCATATTGTTGCAGAATTGAAACACCCAGTTTATATTCCTTTTCATATAAACCTTCCAGACGGTAATACATGTAATACATCTAAATAGCTTTACTTTCCATATATAATGATTATGAGGTTAAAAAGGTATTTTTGCCTCTCGTTTGTCACTTGGCACGATGATTGCTCTATACAAAGTCAACAACACAATGGAAATCCGTTTTTTTCCATTGTCAAAATTATAAAATAAAGACCCAAGAGGCGAAAGGTAGGTACTATTATGGCTTTAATGACAGGAAACGAGTATGTAGAAAGTATGAGAAAATTAAACTTACAGGTTTATATGTTCGGTAAAAAAATCGACAATCCTGTAGATGATCCAATCTTACGTCCATCTTTGAACTCTGTAAAGATGACTTATGATTTGGCACAGATGCCTGAATATGAGGACATCATGACAACTATCTCTCCATACACCGGAAAAAGAGTAAACCGTTTTACACACATTCATCAGAGTACTGCTGACCTTATCAAAAAGGTTAAAATGCAGCGTTTATGCGGACAGAAAACAGCAGCCTGCTTCCAGCGTTGTGTAGGTATGGATGCTTTCAACTCAGAATTCAGCACAACATACGAAGTAGATAAGAAATATGGTACTCACTACCACGAGAATTTCAAAAACTTCTTAACCTATGTACAGGAAAACGACCTTACTGTTGATGGTGCTATGACTGATCCAAAAGGCGACCGTTCACTTGCTCCACATGCACAGGCTGATCCAGACCTTTACTTACATGTAGTAGAGAGACGTCCGGATGGTATCGTTGTCAGAGGTGCAAAAGCTCACCAGACAGGTATCATCAACTCACATGAGGTAATTGTTATGCCAACTATTTCAATGGGTGAAGATGATAAGGACTATGCCGTTTCATTTGCTGTACCTGTAGATACTGAAGGAATTTTCATGATAATCGGACGTCAGAGCTGCGATACAAGAAAACTCGAAGGCTCTCAGATTGATGTTGGTAACTCTGAATTCGGTGGTGTAGAAGCACTCGTCGTATTCGATGATGTATTTGTACCAAACGACAGAATCTTCTTAAATGGTGAATATGATTACGCAGGAGTATTAGTAGAGCGTTTCGCAGGATACCATAGACAGTCTTACGGTGGATGTAAGGTTGGTGTAGGTGATGTACTTATCGGTGCTGCTGCTGTAGCTGCTGAGTATAACGGAGCACAGAAGGCTTCCCACATCAAGGACAAATTAATCGAGATGACACACTTAAATGAAACTCTATATTGCTGTGGTATTGCTTGTTCTGCTGAAGGTACACAGACAGAGTCCGGCAACTATATCATTGATCTTTTACTTGCAAACGTATGTAAACAGAACGTTACAAGATTCCCTTATGAGATAGCCCGCTTAGCTGAAGATATCGCTGGTGGTCTTATGGTTACAGCTCCATCTGAAAAAGATCTAAAAGATCCAAAACTTGGTGCTTATATTGACAAGTACTTCAAGGGAGTTGCTGCTGTTTCTACAGAGAACCGTCTGAGAATCTTAAGACTCATTGAGAATCTTACATTAGGAAGTGCCGCTGTTGGTTACAGAACAGAGTCTATGCATGGTGCTGGTTCTCCTCAGGCTCAGCGTATCATGATTTCTCGTCAGGGCAACCTGAAGATGAAGAAAGAGCTCGCAAAAGCAATTGCAAAAATTGAGGAATAAGAACCAGGAGGCAGCTATGAGTTGGAGAGAACTTTATAAAGAAAGAACATGTACAGCTGAGGAGGCAATCAAAGCCATTCCTAACGGTGGACGTGTTGTAACAGGTCACGCCGTTGGCGAACCATCTTACATCCTAGATGTTTTATGTGACCACAAAGATGATTACAAAGATGTTGAAATATTACATATGGTATCCATGGGAGCTGCAAGATATTGTGGTGAGGATATGGCGGGTCACTTCCGCCATAACTCCCTCTTTGTCGGTGGTACTACACGAAAAGCCGTTGAGGAAGGCCGCGGTGATTACACACCTTGCTTCTTCTATCAGGTTCCTGCTTTGTTTGAAAAAGAACTTCCGGTTGATGTCGCACTAGTATCGGTAACACCACCAAACGAAGAGGGAAAAGTCAGTCTCGGTGTATCTGTAGACTACACTCTCGCAGCAGTAAAACACGCAAAAACTGTCATTGCACAGGTAAATGATCAGATGCCTTTCACTTACGGTGAAGCAGTGCTTGATGTATCTGAAATTGATTATTTCGTAGAGCACTCAAATCCTCTGATCGAGCTTCCTGCTGCAAAACTTACCGATATTGAAAAAGCAATTGGAGCAAACTGTGCTTCCCTTATCCAGGATGGTGATACTTTGCAGCTTGGTATCGGTGCGATTCCGGACGCTGTTTTATTCTACTTAAAAGATAAAAAAGACCTCGGTATCCACTCTGAGATGATTTCTGATGGTGTTGTTGAACTCGTAGAAGCAGGAGTTATAACAGGAAGCAAAAAAGCTTTATTACCGGGAAAAATAGTTGTAAACTTCCTGATGGGAACAAAGCGTCTATATGATTTCATTGATCATAACAAAGATGTTTTAATGTATCCTGTAGACTATGTAAATGATCCTGTAGTAGTTGCCCAGAACGATCATATTGTCTGCATAAATTCATGTGTTCAGATTGATCTGATGGGTCAGGCATGCTCTGAAGCAGTTGGAAGTAAGCAGATCAGCGGTGTCGGCGGGCAGGTTGACTTTATCCGTGGTGCAGCTATGGCAAAACATGGTATATCCATACTTGCTTTCCCTTCAACTGCTGCAAAAGGAAAGGTTTCAAAGATTGTTCCAAATCTTGATTTTGGTGCGCCTGTTACAACTTCAAGAAATGACATTGATTATGTTGTCACAGAATATGGTATTGCAAGCCTTCACGGAAAAACATTAAAGGATCGAGCAAGAGCATTGATTGAGATTGCACATCCGGATTTTCGTGACAGCTTAAAAGAAGCTTATAAAGAAAGATTTCATTGTGAATATTAATTCACAACTCACCTAGATATACTATTTCCCAAACCCAAAGAGAGCTGACCTTTGTACACATTACAAGGTCAGCTCTTCCTGTTTACATATTGTTTTTCTGTCTTTTTCTTACAAATGTAGATGCACTCATTCCAAGACTCTCGGCTGCATCCCGGACATTTCCGTACTTCTCAAATGCCCTGTCCATGTACAAAATCTCAAGATTACGCATTGCTTCTTCCATTGGCAGATCAGTATCGACCAGATAGCCTTCTCTGACCTTACGGTATTTGTTAGTATGCGCATTAGCATCCGTAATTGGGATTGATTCTGTTGTAATCTCATCCGAATTACTAATAATAAACGCTCTCTCAACGATATTCTTCAGTTCTCTGACATTTCCCGGCCATTGATAATTCTCAAGAATAGTAATGCAGCTCTCAGCAAAATGTTTATTTTCCTTATATCGCTCATTTAATTCCTTTAAAAAAGAATTAACAAGCGGCTCAATATCCTTTTTACGTTCGCGGAGCGGTGGAATATTAATTGGGAATACCATAAGACGATAATACAAATCCTCACGAAATGTCTTTTCTTCAATCATTTCTTCAAGCTTACGGTTTGTTGCAGCAATGACACGCACATCAATTTTGATAGGCTTTGTTCCACCTATGCGCTCGATCTCCTGCTCCTGAAGTACACGCAACAGTTTTACCTGCATATTAAGTGAAAGTTCACCAATTTCATCAAGAAATATGGTACCGTGATTTGCCATCTCAAAAAGACCTATTTTACCATTCTTATTTGCTCCTGTAAAAGCCCCCTTCTCATAACCGAACAATTCGCTCTCTATCAGACTCTCCGGAATTGCTCCACAGTTCACACGCACATATGGTTCGTCTTTGCGGTTGCTGTTATCACGAATATACTTTGCAAAAACTTCTTTTCCCACCCCGGATTCACCACATAACACAACTGTGGAATCGACCTTTGTGACACTGTCTGCCAATAAAAGTGTTCTGATTGTATTCTCATCACAGACTACCATATCGACTTTTCTATCTTTGATAAATTCAAGGCTGCGTCTCTGTTTCAACTCATTTTTATCTCTTGCAACCATCTCACGCAACGAGCATATTTCCGTCAGATCGCGAACATTGGTCTCAACCAGCACAACCTCCCCATCCTCATCGAAAATAGGTGTACTTGTAATCATCGCACGCTTCCCCGTATTAAATGTCTGGTATAATGTCACAATACGTTTCTCTGCTATTGCAAGAAGAGAACCAGATGCCGAGATCGTCCCTTCCTCCATAAGTGTCCACATATTTTTCCCGAGTAATATATCTGCTGTAAGTCCTGTAATACGCTCATAAGACTCGTTGATCATAAGTGTATTGGCTCTTCCATCTGTGATATAAATACCATCAAATGAGCACTCAATAATCGCTTTAAGATATTTTTCAATTAATTTTTCCGCACTTTTGTCCAATACCTTGTACTTCTTCATATTCATTCAGATACCTTCATTCCAATTGTATGATATGATTAAAGGGTCAAAAGATATTTGCCCCTCGTTCCTTTAATAATACCATCTCAAGTGTAGTGTTTCAACTATGCAACAAGTTTTTTTACAATATTTTTTTGTTTCTTTTTTGCACCACCTTTCACATTATTATTAACTTACTCAAACTTCCCACGTGTTATTTTTAGGAATGGCGTTCAAAAACAATATGATTCTTACTTGGCATTTTATTTGCTCAATTATTAAGTAAGCAGAAAGAAAAAATGAAATTTTTCTTTCAATTTATTTTTAAAGGAGGAGATATTATGTCACTAAAACGAAAAGATGGTGCGGAACAGCCTTATATCCCAGCAGGGTTATTCAAAATAAGGATCCCGTTTATCCACTATCGTTGGGAATTATCAGAATGTCTTCAGGCCATTCTGATGTGTGCCACCTGTCTAGGTGCAATCCCTATTCTTGAGGAAGTTCTTGGAGTTCCTTATGAAATCGCCTGGAGTATGGTAATTATTAATGGATTTTTCTACAATCTTCACTCAGCATTTGGTGATCCGGTTGTTCCTGGATGGATAACTCCTGCAATACCACTGGTTACTGCATTTGTTACACAGACTGAGGTCGGGGTAGAGCGAACCCAGACGATGATTGCACTGCAAATTGTTGTTGGTCTTATATTCCTTCTCATGGGAATTACCGGAATGGCAAAAAGAATCATCGGCATGATCCCTGATGCAATTAAAGCAGGAATTTTATTAGGAGCTGGTTTTTCTGCAATCAAAGGTGAATTTCAGGATGGTGGACGTGTGAATCTGTATCCAATCACAGTTCTGATTGGTTCATTGATCGCATACTTTCTGCTTTTCTCTGTTCTCTTCCGTAAAATGAAGGACAAGAGCAAATTATGGCATACCATTGGCAATTTTGGTATGCTGCCGGCAATTATTATTGCTGTTATCATTGGTCCATTATCAGGTGAGCTTCCAGCACCAAACCTCGTACTAGGATCTATCGTAAAGATCCCTGATTTTGGCGAGATCTTCCGCACGCTGAGTCCATTTTCCATCGGATTTCCTTCCATGTCAAAATTCATCTCAGTAATTCCGACTGCTATCGCTGTTTATATTATCGCATTCGGTGATTTCGTATCCAGTGAACAGCTTATTCGAGAGGCTGAAGAAGTCAGAACAGACGAAAAAATTGATTTCAACGCAAACCGTTCCAACGTACTCAGTGGTGTCAGAAATATCGTTGAAGCTCTTATAATCCCATATGTGCCACTCTGTGGACCATTGTGGGCAGCTGTTACTGCAGCTGTTGCTGAGCGTTATAAAGAGGGACGTAAATCCATGGACTCTATCTTCAGTGGTATTGGAACTTTCCGTTGGATGACTTTCATATGCGTTGCATTAGTACCAGTTGCATCTTTCGTCCAGCCAATACTTCCGGCGGCTCTGTCTTTGACACTGATCGTTCAGGGATATGTATGTTGTAAGATCGGTCTTTCTATGGTCCGTTCGGATATGGAACGCGGTATTGCAGGAGTTATGGCTGCAGTGCTTGCTATCAGCGGTGCTACATGGGGACTTGTAGTTGGTATTGTTGTTTATGTTTTATTATATGGACATTTCAAAAATCCAGTGTCTGAAGCAGAATAATCTACACTGAAATATTGATATTATGATTAAAGGGTCAAAAGGTATAATCTGTATATACCTTAGTGACCCTTTAATCTTTCCTATCCTTCCATCAACTTGAGGTAGTCCCCCTTATCAATATGCATCATGGAAATCTGATTATTGTAACGTCTAAAACCATAGACACAGTCCACATTTCGGATCAGCGACTGCAAACGCTCATCCGGCACGCAGACGATAAGCTGCAGATCCATCTTGCGGGCATACTTAAGACACACCGCACTTCGCTCCTGATCCATCTTGGAAAATGCCTCATCTAGAAGCACCAGCTTGATCTTGGAATCGCGGTTGCTCTGATGCATGTAGAGCATTGCAAAACCAGCCAGAAGAGCTACATATTTAGGGTTCTGTCCCTCTCCACCGGAATCTCGTCCTGCCATATCATCGACATAGTTTTCCCTGATGACCTGACCATTTTCATCCGTAACCTGCTCATACATGCTGAATGACAGGTAATTGCGGTAATCCGCATACTGCTCCATCTCTTTTCGCTTCTGCATGCGCATGTGCTCATCCTCATCCTTCGGAGGCATGAATTTGTCAGTAAGAAGCTGTATCTTCTGCTCGTACTTCTGATAAAAGCTGTCCTCACCAAAGCTGATCTGTCCTTCTATTCCACCATCATCAAAATTCTTGCTGTCAAGCTCCTCAGCCATGAGCATATCGTAAAACTGCCCGTTCTCATTCTTTGCAGGCTCTATCTTTATCTGATAAGTACTGTCTGAGAAATTCGTCTCACGCAGTAGCCTGTTTATCTCGTATGCATGACGCTTTGCAGCCTTAATGTCACCGTGGATAGTCGCAATGACATTCTCACGCAGGCTTCGATAGATAAGCTCACACTGCTTTTCAAATTCCTGCTCGTATGCAGGCTCGTAATCAGTCTCATATTTGCCAAGCAGCTCCTCGTATGCCTCATTTGATTTTTCAGCTCCGCTGAACTGCCCTGATGGATACGCTTTTAAATATCTGTAACGTGCCGACTGCAGATTTTCCACGCAGCTCTGCTGCTTTCCACCGTTTCCGTCAGCTCCCTGCAACTCGATCAGCTTTGATCTCTGCTGTGTCTTAACCGACTGTCCGGAATATTTCTGTAAAAGTTCTTGCACCTGTGACTCTATTTCAGGTCTTGCTACATAGCCTTCGAGCATCTCCTCAAGCTGTGCATTCCGCTGCTCATTTGCACCGGAAATCTTCTCATGCTGACGTATTTTTTCATTCATCTGCTTATGATTTTCAGCAAGATCAGCCTTTATAGCCTCGAGATTTTGATTTAAAAGACGCTCTTTTGCCTGAAGCTCCTTATACTGTCCCTCTTTTAAAGTGGCAATGACCTCTTCAAGCTCATTCTTCTGCTTGTTGACGCGTCCAAGCTCAGTGCTTGCCTGTGAAAGTCCCACATAATACGCCGGCTCACCTTTCAGGCACTCAAAATCACGCTGCGCTTTGAGTCCGTTTATCACCGACACAAGCTCATTCTGCTCGCCCTTTAATCTCTCAACATCAGCCTCGTACTCTGCCAGACGCGCCTTTGAAACCTTGCCACCGATACACGCATTGGTGGTGTAATCGCGTTTTTTCAGATGTCTGAAAATAAAATTGCTGTATGAGTAGCAATCTGGTGTCACACCGTCCCTCACCTGCTCAAGCTCATCAACACTGCGGCATTTTATGATATGTCCGAGGTAACGTTTCAGACATTCATCCACATATTTTTCCTTTGTCTCCACAGCTTCATAAAGGGAATTGTCCATAGTCTTCGGCTGGCTGTCCGCTATAGCCTTTGAGTTTATGAGGTTAACCTCCTCAAACTGCTTCATATCCCTGAAAATGACTGCTGCCGTGTGCGCATATCGCGGCTCTGTGATAAGTGAAAACTTAAGACGTCCCATGCGTCCCTCAATGGCATTTTTCCACTCTTCATCCTTTACATCAAAGAGATCTGCAAGTATCTGTACTTTTACCGTTTCTCCGTATCTGTCGCTGAGATCACGCTGCAATGCCGCCCTTGCCGAACGAAGATTATCACTGTATGACTTACGGTTATTTTTCATATCATCGACAAGACGCTGCTTTTCCTTAAGCTCCCTGCTTATGGCATTCTTCTGCTCGGTATTATCCTCATGCTCCTGCTCTATATCCTGCTTTATGGACTCAAGTTTCAGATGAAGCTCCTGACATTTTGCCTCGGTGACATCTCCCTCACCGATCTCATCTATCAGGTTTAAAACGGCATTGCTCACGTAATCTGTAATGATCTCATCGTCCTCCCAGCTCTTTAAACCGTTTACGATCTTGATCCACTGGCGGCTGTTGTCTGTGAGCATCAGGCTTCGTTTGTTAAGCTCCTCAAGCTGCTGCTCCTTACTTCCGAGATCACTGGATTTCAGGTCAGCCATGACCTGTATGTACTCTTTCTGCACATCTTCCTGCTGCTTTGAAAGCTCTTTCTGTACCTCCTGCAATTTGCTTTGTTCATCCTCAATACGCTTTTTATCGTCCTCTGCCGCCTCGATCTTTGCGCGCATATCTTCAATATCTATACAGCGTATCATTGTCTCAGCCATGACGATATCAGTCTGGATTTTTACCAGCTCCTGTCCTGATTGCTTTATCTCCTTGAGCAGTTCTATCCTTTTACGCATATCCTCGATTTTTTCCTTGATCTGACGATATGCGTCAAGCTGCTCACTTATAGTCTCTATCGTACCTGAATCGCTCTTTGGAAACATATAATCACGGATAAACTGTCCTGTTCCGTTTGTCATCTTTAGCGCGATCGCGCTTTTTTCCATCGTGATAAAACGGTTTGGATCGATGTACCCCAGTATCACATCATAAAGAGTTCCAAGATATGCCTCCTTTGAAGCATAAATGCGGTTCACATCACCCTTTCCGCGATTATCAGCAGACTGCGCACGGCTGTTTACAAGCTTCTTTATATCCTGATTTGAATAACAGTATCCATCCTCTGTGACATAGCCCTGCTCTGGCATTTTGCCTGAATGGCTGAAATATGCGAATTTTTTTATCTCCGAATCATTTTTTCTGACCTCAAATGCGATACCTATGCAGGTTGTGATATGACTGCCCGTGTCCTCTATCTCGAGTGCGATAACAGAACAGAAATCGCAGTTTCCACGGTTTGCTGAACCGTCTTTCTGCTCTCCTTTCAGGTAGCTCAATACACTTCGCCTGTTCTTGGCATCGTCTGCCGCTTTATTTAAGAATGTCGGACTAAAACTGCCGTAGAGTATGACCTGTATTGCATCCATGACAGTCGATTTTCCCGAGCCGCTCTTTCCGCTGAACAGGTTTACATACTCGTTGAATTGTAAAACTTTATGATTAATTCCACCCCAGTTGTTCAGGCACATTCTGGTGAAAATTTTCTTAGACTGACTCACTTGGTGTTTCCTCCGTGCTCTGTGTATCTGTTTCAAGTTCATTTATATTCTGAATATCGGCTTCATTCATTTCCTGTAATGCCGCATTTTCTACAGCTTCGTCAGAACCCATACTCATATCATTCCTGATTATTTCCACCTCATCACTGTATTTACGCACCAGCTCATTGATATCCATCGCTGAACAGAAAATATTCACGGTACTGTAAATATAGATTGGTGTGTTGTCCTCGAGATTGGCAATGGCTCCCGGCAGCTCAATCATCTGATGAGTTTTCATAAGCATAAGTGCATCTGTCCACTCCTGAGAGGTAAGCTTTCTTGTGATAAGGTTTGTATTTTTTCCGTATTCACGGATTTCCGCCAGATTTGTTGTGGTGGCATTCAGCCCCTCACCCATGATCTTATCGCGGTATATCATCTTTAATATGATGACAAGCCTTGCCGTCATAAGCGTCATTCTCTCCAGTATGACTCCGTCTCCCGTGATCCTGAAAATGTGCTCCTGCGGATCGTGAACCAGCTCACAGTCCAGCACTGACAGATAATCTGCTATAAATTCCCTGTTTCTAAGGCATACCTGATACTTTGGATTGTCCCTCTGTACCAGAGTCACCGGATCGCATTTGGTCTGTAAAATACATGTCTGCCTGAACAGATCCTGTATGGTTTTTCTTATGTTTTCCGCTTCGTTCTGTGAAACGTTTTCCATATATTCAAACATATATTGCTCTCTTTCTTATATTGTCTTATGTCCGCCAGATTTTATAATTTTTTGGCAATTATATTTCCTGTTACATTATATGATATGAGAGTCAAAATGTATTTTGCCCCTCATTTGTGATTAATCAGATTGCTACATGCTACGCATTCTTGTAATATGAAACAAATATCAAAAGCCGCTTCTGTCCGATATGACCAGCTTAGAATATGTCACTCCGTTATCCTTCGTGATCTCTCCGTCCAGACTTACAGTATCCTCGCCAAGTCTCTCTTCCGTCTCCTCCTGCCATAAAAACAGCAGCTTCTCAAGATCCTCGATCGACTCAACCGTATCCTCGCTGGTCACAAATCTGCCATCACGCATATTTTTATTTCTGAAGCTTTGCAGCTCCTTCTTTGTATACAATGGCTTCGGTACGAAGTCCGCCATATCCTGCTCATTCCTGCGCTCATCCTCAATGGTAAATGGCACAAATTCATTGCCTCCGCGCTCTCTCCTGCCCGGAAAACTATCATCAGTGATATTGCAAAACTGGGCGGTAAATTTCATCCTTCCACGCATCTCTTCAAGTATCTCATCCTTCTTTGCACTGTGGTCTAGCAGGTTAATGAGTTTTATGATGTTATCCTCATCATCCGTGCCCTCCTGCAATATGTAATGTATTCTTGCCAGCGCGCGCTTTGCAAATACGGTTTTCTGTTCGATCAGCTTATTGTATTTGCGCTCGATCAGGTCAAATTCCCTCTCAACCTTGTATACAAGTTGTGTTGCTTTATCGCAGTACTCCAGACTGTACTCAAATCTTTTTCTCTCTATTGTTCCCTGCTGCGTTGTGGCAATAATAGCCTCCAGTTCCGCTTTTTTCTCATCATTCTGATTTAAAATCTTGCTGATAAGCTCCTTTACAGCTTCTTTGTATCTGTAAAAGCTGTCCGTAGTAGTCAAAATGGCATACTTTTTGCTGTCGCTGTTGTTTATCTCCTCGATCAGCACCTTTTGTATACCGATAAAATTTTTCATACGGGAAAGTTCATCAAAATAAGATCTCATGCCATCCTGCATATTAGAAAGAAGCTGCCCCAGATTTTTGGAAGTATGAAGTGCATTTTTTAGAATATCATTATTCTTCTCCGGGTCAGAATGATAGGTAAAAAGCGCACTATATATTGACAATATGCTCTCCCTCTCCCGGCTGTCATCGTCCACCAGCAGCTTCTTAAACAGCTCCGCATACATCTGGCTGTACTCCGGAAATGCGATCACATAGGTATTCAGTTTTTCATCGAAATCGCTTTTGAGCCAGCCCCATTTTACCAGTCTGCTCAAAATAGCAGATGGCGTCATGGTGTAGATAAAATTGTGCTGTTCGTAGGTTATACTCTCTGTCACAGAATTATATTTTTCTGTGGCAGTCAACTCCTCCGCCCCGACTCGTTCTTCTTCCATATCCTCATCTTCCACCCACACGATACTCGCCTTTGAAACTGTATCCTCTATAATTGCATGGCACTCCTCTCTGGTCAGTCCCAGCGAAGCGTATACCTCATTATTTTCCTCATAAATCGCAACGACTACCTGCATGTATGCATCCATATTTTTCGTGCGAAATAAACTGTAAAATTCTTTTGGAATTCTGTCTTTTAAAATCATTAAATATTTCCTTTTATTTTTTGTAGCTCGTCGGATTCATTTATACAATAAGATGATATCCTTTGACGCTTTAATCATAATAACATATCCCCACACATTTAGCCACATTATGTGACTATGCGTGGGGATATGTTATGCTTTAATATTGCGCTTAAGCTTCTTTTTTACCTTATCTTGAAATGTCGAATAAGTTCATTAAGATTTTCTGCCTCACTGTTCATCTCCTGACTTGCTGCGGCACATTCCTGTGAAGATGCTGAGTTTGTCTGAACTACATCATTGATCTGACCTACACCGGCATTGATCTGATTTATTGCTTCCGTCTGCTTGTTAAGAGTCTCTGCAATTCCATTTACTTCCTCTGTAATGGTCTTAGAATTGTCAGCTACTTCCTCGAGCTTGGCGGCTGTCCTGCCTGCTATGACCATACCTTTTTCTACTGCTTTGACAGATGATTCAATAAGCGCTGCGGACTCTTTTGCTGCGTTTGCACTCTGCTCTGCCAGTACGGTTACCTGATCTGCAACAACTGCAAAGCCTTTTCCTGCTTCTCCTGCTCTTGCAGCCTCAATAGATGCATTGAGTGCAAGAAGATTTGTCTGTGTTGCAATCTCATTTATAGTTGCGATAATCTTTCCTATTTCCTGGGATGATTCATTTATCTCATTCATGGAAGTAACCATCTCGTGCATCTGTCCGTTGCTTTCAAGTATCTCATTTCCAAGTCCGTCCACCTGACCACTGATTTCCTTTGCATGGTCCGCATTCTCAGAAACCTGGGTTGCAACATCCATAAGAGTTGCCGTAAGTTCCTGCACAACTGCCGCCTGGCTTGTTGCCCCCTGTGCCAGATCGCTTGAGCTGGCCGCCACCTGTTCAGCACCACTTGTAACTTCATCTGCTGCTCTTTGTATTCCCGTAAATGTATCAGACATGCTATTTTCAAATTTTCTGAATGAATTCCTAATGCCCTCGAAATCACCTTTCCACTCGACGCGTGCCCTCGCATTAAAATCTCCTTCTGCGAAAAGATTCATGACATAATCTATATCATCCACATATGTTCCTAAAATTCTAATGGATTTTCTAAGATCGTGAGCAAGTTTTCCAATCTCATCCTCTGAATGATATTCCAGCGTACTATGTAAGTTTCCTTTTGTCAGCTCTCCCGCCACAACCTCGATCTGATGAAGCGGTTCAAGTACAGATTCTATAACAACCTCACTTGTCTTTTTGGAAATATGTACAGCAACTGCCCCAAATATAATTATATTTAAGATTCCTGCAACAGTGAAAATAAAGGCTATAATAGCCGTCTCGTTATTAAAAAGACCTACGTAACCATTTTTGTTCAATGATCTGTATACGCTATTGAATAGTATAAGAATAGCAACTATTGAAATCCCTCCAGAAATTAACATCATATTTACTACTCTTCGATACCCAAACCTCAATCGCTTTTTAAGAGGCATCTGCAATATCTTATCGTTTGATAAATCTCCCATAATTCAATCTCCCTTACATGCTTCTTTATATGCCTCATTATAACATTACTATAGTACTAATTCAACAATAAAACTCAGATTTCCTCATTCAAAAGATATTTTATCCTAGTCAAAAAGGGTTTCAGGCCGAAGCTTGAAACCCTTATAAATACTAGCTTTGTGAGCAATTATCAAAGATTACTCGATGCATGTAGCAACACGTCCTGATCCAACAGTACGTCCACCCTCACGGTTCAATTTACCCTTATTACCTATTGTTTTTGCTCATTTTATATGATTTAATGTTCATTTTCATCCATTATTTCCCTAATATTTCTGATTAATTTGAATTTTTAGTATCAAAAAAGTATCACTGGAAGCTAATTTTATTTTTCCACTGTATTAAAACTCATTGACTTGGATATTATAATAGCATATAATATAAGTACGAAAAAACGTACGTTTTAATTATGAGGAGTGATAACCATGTTAGCAGTAAAAAGTATGGATGTTAGGGATAATTTCAAAAAATTATGTGACAGAGTTTTCAATGGCGAAACCTTAATCGTGTCTCGTCCCAAAAACGAAAATATCGTAATGCTTTCTGAAAAAGAATACAATGAGATGTTGAAAGCCAAAAGAAATGCCGATTATCTTGCTATGTTAGATAAATCTATCGCAGAAGCTAAATCTGGCGGTTTCATTACAAAGTCAATTGATGAGTTGGGAGAATATGAATAATGAATATTGTTTTTACACCAACTGCCTGGCAACAATACATCGAATGGCAACGAGAAGATAAAAAAATTGTAAAACGTATCAATGAACTTATAAAAAGTATTTCTCGTGATGGACTTTTAGAAGGACTTGGCAAACCAGAAGCTTTAAAATATCGTAAAGCATTTAGCCGAAGAATTACAGACGAACACAGACTTGTTTATAATCTTGATACCAATCAAAATCTGATCATATACGCTTGTAAGTACCACTACGAAACTTAATACTACTACATAAAAATACTATATTCCAAATACAAAAATCCAGCTAATTAGAATTGCTGGATTTTTGTGTTTTCCGTCATGAAGAAATATTCTGCATTTTCTTATTCAATATAGATTTTACCATTTAAAATCA
Organism: Acutalibacteraceae bacterium; assembly: GCA_963586665.1. Classification (GTDB taxonomy): domain Bacteria; phylum Bacillota; class Clostridia; order Lachnospirales; family Lachnospiraceae; genus Roseburia. The sequence goes on along the minus strand of CAVABC010000001.1, from coordinate 29,105 downwards.
TAAAACATTTCTCTTTCAACAAGAAAATCAATGATTACATTCTTATCAATCAATACTACCATATCTTTCATTTATTGCTGCTTGTAGCTCTGCATCCGAATCAAAGTCATATGGCCCCTCTTTCCTTATCATTTTATAATATAGATAATATCAAAATTAATTATGATAGTTTTCAATAACCTCCTTCAAGCTTCTCGGCTCATAATCCATCCATGGTTTCATGCATCCAACATTGTACGCCTGGATTGGCTTGTCACCTACATGCCTACAATTATTCTTTTCCATTCCAGCAAGACATTTTTGAAAATATACATCCATCAAGCTCTACAATATCATCATACAATACAGTATTCTTTTCATCAGTCTGCAAATAGTAATGATAATGCCCGAAATACCAATGTTTATACTGTAACTTTTCTTCCAGCATTTGAAAGTAATCCGTCAGTATATCAGCTTTGCTCGGCTTGTTTAGATAATGCACAATAGCCGTCTGCAAATCAGTAGCACAACAGTGAGTTATGACATAGTCAACCTTATAATTCACATTTGCCAAATTATCAAGTCCTGTCTGTAACTCTTCCTCTGTTGGAAGTTCCTGAGACCACCATGACTCACCAACTATACGATATGGAATCCAGTTGTCACGTCTATCCTTGAGTTTCAGTGCAAAATCAGGATCATTCCTGTCCAGTGCGCCTCCCGGAATATCATGTGATGCAGCTCCTCCAAATGTAAAGAAAGTATGTCCTTCGATATTAAATATCTGTCCACGCTCAAGCAGTATGACCTTGTCTCTTATGATATGGCGGACCATGCCTCCATGCCATTCTTCAAGAGGATATTCATCAATCATGTCATAATTCTCATGGTTGCCCTGAACCCAGAGAGTAGTAAACGAACGCTCAGCAAACCATTTGCAGTTCCATTCAAAGGTTTTATCATGAGCCCAGCAAAGTCCAAAGTCACCGGTAACAATCATGTAATCGTCTTCAGTGAGCTTTAAGCCTTGTTTCTTTAAGGATTTATTTGAAAGTTTTGAGAAGTCATTATGCGTATCGCCTGTAAGATAGATCATATTATCCCTTCTTTCTGCTAATAGTTTTATATACCTCTATATTTATCTCATACTTATAAATTCCATCATAAGTTTTCTTTTTTACGCTTATACTAATGATATATCGTTGACTATATAGCAAGATTTTTATATAATTTTGTTATATAAGGAGGTGTTTTTATGCCAACAATTAAATCAAGTGCTGATTTAAGGAATAATTATAATGAAATTTCCACATTTTGTCACAATTATCCTGAACCAGTATTCATAACGAAGAATGGAAAAGGCGATCTTGCTGTTATGAGCATTGAAGCCTACGAAGAGCTGACCAACCGCTTTGAACTCTATAGCCAGATTAAGGAAGGAATGGACGATATTGCATCAGGCAACATCAGACCATTTTCCGAAGCCATGGCTGATATCAGGAGTCGGCGCAATCGATGAGCTATAAGGTTCATATCACTTCCACGGCAGAGCACGATATTATTCGTGCTGCAGATTACATCGAATTTGTCTTAAAAAATCCTGATGCAGCAAATAATCTACTAGATGTCGCAACTGAGCAGATAGGTTCATTATCTGATCTGCCTCAAAAATTCCGCCTGGTAGATGATCCGGTACTGGCAAGCTGGGGCATCCGCTTTGTGGCAATAAATAATTATCTTGCTTTTTATACTATTGATGAAGAAAAACAGACTGTAATTGTAGTCCGTTTTCTTTATAAAAAAAGCAACTGGGCTTCCATTCTTCAAATGGGCTTTTCTGTTATTTAAGGAATCTGGTTTTACACAGATTCCTTAAATTATGCCTGTAAATCGGTTTTGATCTTATAAGTCTTCTTTCTGAAATTCTGCATTGTTTCTGATCAATTCATTGATTGATGCCGGTGTGTAGTTATTAATACACGCTGCAGCATTAAGTGCACGTTCATGGCTCTTCATGCATTCATATACATCATCTTTTCTGTTATGAATCCAAGTGTTTTCTGATCATGATTGCCGATAACTAGATGCTTATGACCTTTTAGCTGTCTAAGATACCATTCTGCCGGTTTTTCGTTGCGAAAAGCGAAATCTCCTATAATATATACGTCATCATCAGGCTGTACCCTTAAATTCCAGAGTTTAATGAGGCAATGATCCATTTCATTGACATCAATAAATGGTCTGTGATCAAAGCCTATTACATTTTTATGTCCAAAGTGCGTGTCACTTATGTATAAATTCATTTATGCCTCCCTTCTTTGGAATTAAAATTCCAAATACTTTTTCCTTAGTTTCTTATTTGCCAATAAACTTAAATATCTTTTTACTGTAATTCTTCCCTCATTGAACGTCACATTTTTGGATGCGAACTCCCAGCGACCAACTCTTTCAATGATCTTTCCAGTCTCCCAGTTATCATCAAGGATCTTTGCCAAAAGCTTCACAGCTGCAATGTAGTGTATATTTTTATTATTCTCGATAAATTCATAGAACATATCGCGGAATGCAAATATACGCTTGTAGCTTGAGTTTGCCTGTGAAAGCAAATCAATCAAAGACTTTAACATGTCATAATCTGCAATACTGTCCTCATTCAGCTCAGCTTCGATATCTTTCAACTCTTTTGACCACTTTTTAATTGTATCAATCATTTGATCGGATAATACCACATCATCTGAACCGTCCCACCAGTATATCAAGTCATCATCTGAAATGTAATAATTAGGCTTATCCTTGAGTTCTTCTGGATCATCATTAAATGTAAAATATCCATCCATTTTCAAAAATTCCGCTGTCTTTAAAGTTCCAATTTTTGTTTTTCTAATATTATTTCTTTTTTCAATAATATCATTGCTAACATATTCTTTAGCAATTTCATCCATATATACTTGATCATGGATGTTATACCATTCATTCCAGAAATCAAACTTAAAAATTTCTGCTGATAGATACACAAATACCCTCGCAGGTAATTTAAGTGTCATTTCTGCTATTTGTGTAAGACTATTATTACCAAATTCGTTTCTCTTTTCATATGGAAGCTCTAAGAGATTGTATAAATTATCTTTTTCCTTTGGGTAATTTTATTTTACAACAAACACTGCTGATCCATCATATAACGTTTGTTCTTGATTGTTCGCTCTTTGAGTTCGTTTTTTTGTCGCGAAAATAAACATCTACAAATTCCTCAAGCGGTATGTCCAGACTTGCTGATGTCTTTCTAGTGAATTCCGTTTCGAAATTTATTGCTTCTTTTTTGGTCCGGAATCCTCGCTTGACTTTTCGCTTTTGTTCCCCAGTCCAGTCATCGTAATAAAAAGATACATACCAGGTACCACGCTCTTCATCCTTATAAGCTGCCATATTCAATTTCTCCTTTACATTGCCATCTGGTTATATCCATAAAACTTCTTTTCCCAGTAAGCTCGAGGTATCTTTCCTGCAACGGTAATATAACCGGCTTCAGCTAACTCAATGTTAAGTTTTTTAAGCACCTTATACGCTGTTCCCAATGATACATCCATTTCCGCAGCAACTTCTTCTGCAGTTATCATATAATTTTTCTTATCCATACGTTTCTCCTTTCGCAATATTGTTTATAATGATATTTTATCTATTTAATGATATTATATCGTTATTTTATATATTTGCCAAAGGTTTTTATCATTTTAGATGATATATTTTTGTATTGCCTATTTTTATCATTTATGCTATTCTATTCTCATAATAAATGGAGGAAAGCTTATGAAGCAAAATACATCAATCTCCGATAGGATAAAAATATTAAGAAAAGAATTAAAACTTAATCAAAAAGAGTTTTCACATGCCATTGGTATCAGGCAATCGACTCTTTCAAGTTACGAGACCGGCACAATCACACCTTCTAGTGATGTATTATTAGAGATTGCAAAAAAATTTAATGTATCAATGGATTGGCTATTCGGTCTTTCTGACAATAAAATCAAAATATCCACTATTAGCGATATTATTAACATACTCTTTCAAATCAATGAATCTAATGAACTACATTTTGAGTTTGATGTCAATAATAAGAAAATTGACGAATCATCAAGCACGGATAATAAATGGTATGCTGGAATACGTTTCTATGGACATGATGCTGAACATCCAATGAATGCAGATATTTGTAATTTCATTAGTTCATTTCAAGAAAATCGTGAAAGTTTAGAATCATACTTTACAAGTAAAGAGGTTTTTGAAATCTGGAAGCAGCAAAGTTTGGACTACTATAAGAGCTTACCACTTACCCATAAAGAAATTGAAGAGTTGGATTTTGAAACTAGAATCCAAAAACGTGATGAATTATTAGATAAGAAATTTTCAAAAAAAGAAGAAAAATAGTATCAAAATGGTATCACGAGCCATTTTCTCTACCTCAATTCATATAGTCATCTATTCAAACGCAATGAAATATAATCTCTCTTAATATATCTTTTTAACTAAGAAAAACCCCTTAAAACCGAAGTTTTAAGGGGTTTAATTATTGCATATTTAAATAATCAGTTATGATTACTCGATGATGGTAGCAACACGTCCAGATCCTACTGTACGTCCACCCTCACGGATAGCGAATGTAAGACCTTGCTCCATAGCTACTGGATGAATCATATCGATTGTCATCTCTACGTTATCACCAGGCATGCACATCTCTGTTCCAGCTGGAAGCTCGCAGATACCTGTTACGTCTGTTGTTCTGAAGTAGAACTGTGGACGATAGTTGTTGAAGAATGGAGTATGACGTCCACCCTCGTCCTTTGTAAGAACGTAAACCTGAGCTGTGAATTTGTGGTGGCATGTAACTGTTCCTGGTTTAGCAAGAACCTGTCCACGAACGATCTGATCACGGTTAACACCACGAAGAAGTGCACCGATGTTATCTCCAGCCTGAGCCTCGTCTAACTGTTTACGGAACATCTCGATTCCAGTAACAACTGTCTTCTGAACGTCCTCTTTAACACCAAGAATCTCTAACTCGTCGTTGAGGTGAAGTGTTCCACGCTCTACTCTACCTGTAGCAACTGTTCCACGACCTGTGATTGTGAAAACGTCCTCTACTGGCATAAGGAATGGCTTATCTGTATCACGCTCTGGATCTGGGATGTAAGAATCTACAGTATCCATAAGCTCCATGATCTTGTCTCCCCACTCACCGTTTGGATCCTCAAGAGCCTTAAGAGCTGATCCCTGGATGATTGGGCAATCATTGAATCCGTACTCTTCAAGCTGCTCTGTAACTTCCATCTCTACTAACTCGATAAGCTCTGGATCGTCTACCATATCGCATTTGTTTAAGAAAACAACGATGTAAGGTACACCTACCTGACGAGAAAGAAGGATGTGCTCTTTTGTCTGAGCCATAACACCATCAGTAGCAGCAACAACGAGGATGGCACCATCCATCTGAGCTGCACCAGTGATCATGTTCTTTACGTAGTCAGCATGTCCAGGACAGTCAACGTGTGCGTAATGTCTGTTCTCTGTCTCATACTCAACGTGAGCTGTAGAAATTGTGATTCCACGCTCTCTCTCTTCTGGAGCTTTATCAATGTTAGCGAAATCTGTTGCTTCGTTACCAGCAACACGAGCTGCTAAAACTGCTGTGATAGCTGCTGTTAAAGTTGTTTTACCATGATCTACGTGACCGATGGTTCCAATATTACAATGTGGTTTTGTTCTTTCAAATTTAGCCTTTGCCATTTTGAAACGTCCTCCTTAAACTTTTATGCCCATAGGGCTATTATTTTATAATCTACCGACTGCTTTGATTATACGAAATAATCAAAGTTTTTTCAAGTAAATTTTATAGCAAATCCCCCTTTTTCAAGGGGAAATGCCGTTTATTTTTGTTTTTATACCATATATGGTACTTATTTTTAAAATCGTTCTATAACTTGTCTGCCAAAAACTAATTATTTAGCGTGGTTAGCAAGTACCTTCTCCTGAACGTTCTTTGGAACTGGCTCATATTTCTCGAAGAACATTGAGTAGTTTCCACGTCCCTGAGTCTTAGAACGAAGATCTGTAGAGTATCCGAACATCTCTGCAAGTGGAACATAACCGCGAACGATCTTTCCACCACCGAGATCATCCATACCCTCGATACGTCCACGACGTGAGTTAATGTCACCAATAACGTCACCCATGTACTCCTCAGGCATTGTAACCTCTACCTTCATGATAGGCTCGAGTAATACTGGAGCTGCTTTAGCCATAGCCTCTTTGAAACACATAGATCCGGCAATGTGGAATGCCATCTCTGATGAATCGACCTCATGGTAAGATCCATCGTATACTGTAGCGTGGATACCAACTACAGGGAATCCACCAAGAGAACCAGCCTTTGTAGCTTCCTCGATACCTTCGCCAACTGATGGAATGTACTCTTTTGGAATAGCTCCACCGACTACCTCAGAATCGAACTTGAACAGCTCTTCTCCATTGGCATCCATTGGCTCAAAACGTACTTTACAGTGTCCGTACTGTCCACGTCCACCAGACTGTTTTGCATATTTGTATTCCTGATCAACAGCTTTTGTAAATGTCTCTTTGTAAGCAACCTGAGGTGCACCAACGTTTGCCTCAACCTTGAACTCACGGAGAAGACGATCAACGATGATCTCAAGGTGAAGCTCACCCATACCAGCGATGATTGTCTGACCTGTTTCCTGATCAGTATGAGCACGGAATGTAGGATCCTCTTCTGCAAGTTTTGCAAGAGCCTCACCCATCTTGCCCTGTCCAGCTTTTGTCTTAGGCTCGATAGCGAGCTCAATAACTGGCTCTGGGAATTCCATTGACTCTAAGATAACCGGATGCTGCTCATCACAGATTGTATCACCAGTTGTTGTGAACTTAAATCCAACAGCAGCTGCGATATCACCAGAGTAAACTACGTCTAACTCCTGTCTCTTATTAGCATGCATCTGAAGGATACGTCCGATACGCTCCTTCTTATCTTTTGTAGCGTTTAATACGTAAGATCCAGCCTTACATGTTCCTGAATAAACACGGAAGAATGCAAGTTTTCCTACGAATGGATCAGCCATGATCTTGAATGCAAGAGCTGAGAATGGCTCTTCATCAGATGAATGTCTCTCGATCTCGTTTCCGTCAAGGTCTGTTCCTTTGATTGAAGGAATATCTGTAGGAGCCGGCATAAACTCTACGATAGCATCAAGTAATTTCTGTACACCTTTGTTACGGTATGCAGATCCACAACATACTGGTACCGCTGTACACTCACATGTTGCTTTACGAAGAACTTTCTTCATCTCATCGATAGAAGGCTCTTCTCCCTCAAGATACATCATCATAAGGTCATCGTCTAACTCACAAATCTTCTCGATAAGCTCTGTATGGTACTCAGCAGCCTGATCTGCCATATCTCCAAGATCATCAGTAACTGTGATATCGTCACCTTTATCATCATTGTAGATATATGCTTTCATCTCGAAAAGGTCGATGATTCCTTTGAAATCGTCCTCTTTACCGATTGGTAACTGAAGAACAATAGCATTTTTTCCTAATCTTGTACGGATCTGGTCTACAGCTCCGTAGAAGTTTGCACCTAAGATATCCATCTTATTGATGAATGCCATACGAGGTACATTGTATGTGTCAGCCTGACGCCATACGTTCTCTGACTGAGGCTCAACACCACCCTTTGCACAGAATACACCAACTGCGCCATCAAGTACACGGAGTGAACGCTCAACTTCAACTGTGAAGTCTACGTGACCCGGTGTATCAATGATGTTGATACGGTGCTCTAATGCGCCTGGCTTTGGTTTTGTTAACTCTTCAAGAGTCCAGTGACATGTTGTAGCAGCGGAAGTAATTGTAATACCTCTCTCCTGCTCCTGCTCCATCCAGTCCATGGTAGCAGTACCTTCATGAGTATCACCGATTTTATAGTTAATACCAGTATAATAAAGAATACGCTCTGTTAATGTTGTTTTACCAGCATCGATATGAGCCATAATTCCGATATTTCTGGTTCTCTCAAGTGGATATTCTCTTCCAGCCAAGGTTTTTTCCTCCTATATTTAGTGTAATATACACATTTGCTTTCTGTTTGCTAAATGCATCCATAGCATGGATGCATTAGTCTTGCAGAAATTAGAAACGGTAATGAGCAAAAGCCTTGTTTGCCTCTGCCATTTTGTGCATATCTTCTTTTCTCTTTACAGATGCACCCGTATTGTTTGCTGCATCCATGATCTCGTTTGCAAGTCTCTCTGCCTGAGTTTTCTCTCCTCTGGCACGTGAGAATGCTGTTAACCAGCGAAGGCCTAAAGCCTGACGACGATCAGGACGAACCTCGATAGGTACCTGATATGTGGCACCACCGATACGTCTTGCTTTTACTTCGAGAGCTGGCATTACATTGTTCATAGCCTCTTCGAATACTTCAAGAGCTGGTCTTCCTGTCTTCTCTTCTACTGTAGCAAATGCTCCGTATACAATCTTCTGAGCTACGCCTTTCTTACCGTCTAACATAATGCTGTTAACAAGCTTTGTAACTACTTTGCTGTTGTACATTGGATCTGCTAATACGTCTCTTTTCTGAGTATGTCCTTTACGTGGCACGTTACTTCCCTCCTTAATCATGATTTTTGTGGATTAATTCATCGGTACTCACATGTGTCTCTCTAATGTGCTCGTGCGGAATTGTATTCATAAAGTGAAATCCTGCGACTTGCAGGTCTAATCCCAACACTAACCTACTTTAGTTCTGTTTGTGATACACAATATCGCTAAATTATTTAGCTGCTTTTGGTCTCTTTGCGCCGTATTTAGAGCGGGCCTGTTTTCTGTTTGCAACACCTGCAGTATCTAATGTACCACGGATGATATGGTAACGTGTACCCGGTAAATCCTTAACACGACCACCACGGATCAGAACAACACTATGCTCCTGTAAGTTGTGTCCCTCGCCTGGAATGTATGATGTTACTTCGATTCCGTTTGAAAGACGAACTCTGGCGATTTTTCTAAGAGCTGAGTTAGGCTTCTTAGGAGTAGCTGTCTTAACAGCTGTACAAACACCACGCTTCTGTGGAGAAGAAGTGTTGATAGGTTTCTTCTGAAGAGAGTTAAAGCTTCTCTGAAGAGCTGGTGCTGTAGACTTCTTTGTAGTAGTCTGACGTCCTTTTCTTACTAACTGGTTAAATGTTGGCATTATTTTCACCTCCTGTTTTATTTTAAAACAATGCAATCTTATGCATGCTAAAATATTATATAAAGCCGCTTGTCTTTTGTCAAGACTATTTTCACAAGTATTTTTTATCTGGTAAAAAGAGACCGGAACATATATCTCTATACATCCGGTCTCCGTTTCATATACAGTATATATACATAAATACTATATCTGATATTTTGTAATTTATACTTTGTCAGTCACTTCGTAATGACTGAAACAGAATCAAAATTTATTCTGCATTCTCAGTCTCAGCAGTTGCTACTGCGATTACCTCTGACTCTTCCTCTGCGAAATCAGCAAAGTCATCATCATCAAAATCAAGTGTATCGTCATCATTTACATCGCTGTCAAGCTTGATGTTACGATAAATCTTCATACCTGTTCCGGCAGGAATGAGTTTACCGATGATAACGTTCTCTTTCATACCGATGAGTGGATCGATCTTGCCCTTGATAGCAGCCTCAGTAAGAACCTTTGTTGTTTCCTGGAATGAAGCAGCTGAAAGGAATGAGTTGGTAGCAAGTGATGCCTTTGTGATTCCAAGTAATACCTGTGAACCAACTGCAAGCTCTTTGCCCTCTTCCTCAAGCTTCTCATTAAGCTCTAAGAAATCAAGAGAGTCAACCATGCTTCCCGGAAGAAGATCTGAATCTCCTGCTTCCTCTACGCGGATCTTCTGTAAGCACTGACGAACGATAACCTCGATATGCTTATCGTTGATCTCAACACCCTGAAGACGGTAAACACGCTGTACCTCGCGGAGCATGTAATCCTGAACGGCACGAACACCTTTGATCTTTAAGATATCGTGTGGATTTACAGAACCCTCTGTCAGCTCATCACCGGCCTCAAGTACTGCACCATCCATAACTTTGATACGTGATCCGTAAGGGATGAGGTAAGCCTTTGTCTCGCCTGTCTCGTTGTTCGTAACGATAACCTCACGTTTCTTCTTTGTATCTTTGATTGTGGCAACTCCACCAAACTCTGTGATGATCGCAAGTCCCTTAGGTTTACGAGCCTCGAAGATCTCCTCTACTCGAGGAAGACCCTGTGTGATATCTCCACCGGCAACACCACCTGTATGGAATGTTCTCATGGTAAGCTGTGTACCAGGCTCACCGATTGACTGTGCAGCGATGATACCGATTGCCTCACCAACCTGTACTGCCTGACCTGTTGCAAGGTTTGCTCCGTAACACTTAGCACATACACCCATGTGTGAACGGCAGGTAAGTACTGTACGTATCTTAACCTGTGTAATAGGATTTCCATTCTCATCAACACCTTCGCTCATTACCTTAGCGGCACGCTTTGGTGTGATCATATGGTTTGCTTTTACGATAACATTGCCGTCTTTATCGCAGATTGTCTCGCAAGAGAAACGGCCTGTAATTCTCTCCTGAAGGCTCTCGATTTCCTCACGGCCCTCCATGAAAGCTTTAACTACCATTCCAGGGATCTCACGGCCTGTGCCTGCACAGCAGTCTGACTCACGAACGATCATGTGCTGTGAAACGTCTACGAGACGTCTTGTAAGGTATCCTGAATCGGCAGTACGAAGAGCTGTATCGGAAAGTCCTTTACGTGCTCCATGTGCAGACATGAAGTACTCGAGTACGTCAAGTCCCTCACGGAAACATGACTTGATAGGAAGCTCGATAGTACGTCCTGTTGTATCAGCCATAAGTCCACGCATACCTGCAAGCTGTTTGATCTGCTTATCAGATCCACGGGCTCCGGAATCAGCCATCATGAAGATGTTGTTGTACTTATCAAGACCTGAAAGAAGAGCCTTTGTAAGTGCATCATCAGTATCTTTCCATGTCTCGACAACCTCTTTGTAACGCTCCTCGTCTGTAATAAGACCACGCTTGTACTGTCTTGTGATCTTGTCTACAGTATCCTGTGCGTCAGCGATCATCTGTGGCTTCTGTGGTGGCACTGTCATATCTGAAATTGATACTGTCATGGCTGCCTGAGTTGAATACTTGTAACCCATAGCCTTTACATTATCAAGAACTTCTGCTGTAGTTGTAGCTCCATGAGTATTGATAACTTTCTCAAGGATCTGTTTGATCTGTTTCTTTCCTACGTGGAAATCAACCTCAAACTTGAGTACATTCTCAGGGTTTGTTCTGTCTATAAATCCAAGATCCTGTGGAATGTTCTCATTGAAGATGAGAAGTCCTACTGTTGTCTCTACAAATCCTGAAACCTCTGTTCCATCAGCAAGTGTAGCTGTACGGTAAACATTGATATTCTGGTGAAGTGTGATCTCTTTATTCTCGTAAGCGAGCATTGCACGGTTCACACTTCCGTAGTAACGTCCGATCAGATCGATAGGTCTGCAGAGTACACGACGGTTGCCGTCTGTGACATCCTCAAACCAGATGAGATCATAGAGGTCAAGCTGTGCCTTTCCAGTCTTCTCATCAGGAGTTGTAAGTTTCTTTAACTCCTCGATATCTGTATATATTGTATCAGAAGATACTGCTGCAACTGCCTTAGAATCATTCTTGTGATCGGCAAGTTTTCTCATTGTGAGGTAGTAAACTCCAAGGATCATATCCTGTGAAGGAACGGCAACAAGTCCACCGTCTGAAGGCTTAAGCAGGTTGTTTGGTGACAGAAGCATGAATCTGCACTCAGCCTGTGCCTCGGCAGTAAGTGGAAGATGAACAGCCATCTGGTCTCCATCGAAGTCGGCGTTGAACGCTGTACATACGAGTGGATGAAGTTTGATAGCTTTACCTTCTACAAGGATTGGCTCGAAAGCCTGAATTCCAAGTCTGTGGAGTGTAGGAGCACGGTTTAACATAACCGGATGCTCTTTGATTACTTCTTCCAGAACGTCCCAAACTTCCGGCTGAAGTCTTTCTACCATTTTCTTAGCACTCTTTATATTGTGTGCAGTTCCGTTAGCTGCAAGCTCTTTCATAACGAATGGTTTGAAAAGCTCGATAGCCATCTCTTTTGGAAGACCACACTGATAAATCTTTAATTTTGGCTCTACACAGATAACTGAACGTCCTGAGTAATCAACTCGTTTTCCGAGAAGGTTCTGACGGAAACGTCCACCTTTACCCTTTAACATATCAGAAAGTGATTTGAGAGCTCTGTTTCCAGGACCTGTAACAGGACGTCCACGACGGCCGTTATCGATGAGTGCATCGACAGCTTCCTGAAGCATACGTTTCTCGTTACGAACGATGATATCAGGTGCTCCAAGGTCAAGGAGTCTTCTAAGACGGTTGTTACGGTTGATGATTCGTCTGTAAAGGTCGTTAAGATCTGATGTCGCAAAACGTCCTCCATCGAGCTGAACCATTGGACGAAGATCTGGTGGAATAACAGGGATAACTGTCATGATCATCCACTCAGGCTTGTTTCCTGACTCACGGAATGCTTCTACAACCTCGAGTCTCTTGATGATACGGGCACGTTTCTGGCCTGTAGCATTCTCAAGTTCTGCCTTAAGCTCTGCAGAATCCTTCTCAAGGTCAATAGCCTCAAGAAGCTCACGGATAGACTCAGCACCCATTCCAACACGGAATGCTGATCTTCCATAAGTATCACATGCCTCCTGGTACTCTGTCTCTGTGAGGATCTGCTTGTAAGAAAGATTTGTCTCACCTGCATCGAGTACGATATATGAAGCAAAGTATAATACTCTCTCAAGTACACGTGGAGATAAGTCAAGGATGAGTCCCATACGAGATGGGATACCCTTGAAATACCAGATATGAGATACAGGAGCAGCAAGCTCAATGTGTCCCATACGCTCTCTACGAACGCTTGACTTTGTGATTTCTACGCCACAACGGTCGCAGACAACACCTTTATAACGTATCTTCTTGTATTTACCACAATGACACTCCCAGTCTTTCTGAGGTCCAAATATTTTCTCACAGAAAAGACCGTCTTTTTCAGGCTTTAATGTTCTATAGTTAATAGTCTCAGGCTTTTTAACCTCGCCATGTGACCATTCTCTGATCTTCTCAGGAGATGCTAATCCAATCTGAATCGCATCAAACTGCATTGCCTGATTGTTTTCATTTATATTTGTTTCTGGCATTTTGGCACTCCCTTCTAATTATTCTTCGTCATTAAGAACTTCGTCAGCAAAAAAATCGTCATCAGCTGTCTCAGGAGACTCTTCCTCTTCTATATCAACAAGCTCTTCATTCTCATCGAATTCCTGCTTAGTAAATCCATGCTGTGCGAATGACTCACTATCTTCGAACGCGTAGTCTTTATCATTTCCAATGATTGAGTTGATATCAGTGTTGCCATACTCGCTTGTCTCGATAAGCTCAACCTCGTTTCTGTCCTCATCAAGTACTTTTACATCAAGTCCTAATGACTGAAGCTCTTTAAGAAGTACCTTGAATGACTCAGGAATACCAGGCTCAGGGATGTTGTCACCTTTGATGATAGCTTCGTATGTCTTAACACGTCCGATAACATCATCGGATTTCATTGTCAGGATCTCCTGCAATGTGTAAGCGGCACCGTATGCTTCAAGTGCCCAAACCTCCATCTCTCCGAAACGCTGTCCACCGAACTGGGCTTTACCACCGAGTGGCTGCTGTGTTACTAATGAGTAAGGACCTGTTGAACGTGCATGGATCTTATCATCAACAAGGTGGTGGAGTTTGAGGTAATGCATGTGTCCGATAGTAACTTTACCATCAAAGTACTCACCTGTTCTACCATCACGTAGCTGTACTTTTCCGTCTCTTGAGATTGGAACACCTTTCCAGAGTGCTCTGTGTGCTCTGTTTTCTGAGAGGTAATCCATAACATCCTCGCGGAGAGTATCAACATATTTATCATAGAAGATCTCAGCATCTGCATTCCAGTATGGATGCTCAGCTTTCTGATCTGCTTCAAGCTCTTCCTTGTCAAATGGAAGATTTACATAATCATTTGCAAGCTCAAGTGTATCCTCGATATCAACCTCGTTTGCTCCATCGAATACAGGAGTAGAGATGTTAAAGCCAAGTGCTTTTGCGGCAAGACTTAAGTGGATCTCAAGGACCTGACCGATATTCATTCGTGAAGGCACACCGAGCGGATTAAGTACGATATCCAATGGACGTCCGTTTGGAAGGAATGGCATATCCTCAACAGGAAGTACACGGGAAACGACACCCTTATTACCATGACGTCCGGCCATCTTATCACCGACAGAGATTTTTCTCTTCTGTGCGATGTAGATACGAACTGACTGGTTTACTCCAGGAGATAACTCATCTCCGTTCTCTCTTGTAAATACCTTGGCGTCTACGACGATACCATATGCACCGTGTGGCACCTTGAGTGATGTATCACGAACCTCTCTTGCCTTCTCTCCGAAGATGGCACGGAGAAGTCTTTCCTCTGCTGTAAGCTCTGTCTCTCCCTTTGGAGTAACCTTTCCTACAAGGATATCACCGGCACGAACCTCAGCACCTACGCGGATGATACCTCTCTCATCGAGATCTTTGAGTGCGTCATCACCGACACCTGGAACATCACGAGTAATCTCCTCAGGTCCGAGCTTTGTATCACGTGACTCTACTTCATATTCCTCGATGTGAACTGATGTATAAACATCATACTCTACGAGACGCTCTGAAAGAAGAACGGCATCCTCGTAGTTGTATCCTTCCCATGTCATGAATCCGATAAGTGGGTTCTTTCCAAGAGCAAGCTCGCCCTGTGATGTAGAAGGACCATCTGCGATAACATCGCCTGCCTTAACCTTGTCACCCTTGAATACGATAGGTCTCTGGTTGTAGCAGTTTGACTGGTTGGAACGAGAGAATTTCGTAAGGATGTATTCTCTCTTATTTCCATCGTTTTCTTTTATGATAATGCGGTTAGACTCTGAAGAGATAATCTCTCCGTCTGCTTTTGCAACAACGCAGACACCTGAGTCAACTGCGGCTTTTGTCTCAATACCTGTTCCTACTACAGGAGCCTCTGTTGTGAGAAGCGGTACGGCCTGACGCTGCATGTTTGATCCCATGAGGGCACGTGTAGGGTCATCGTTCTGTAAGAACGGAATAAGAGCTGTAGCGACTGAGAATACCATCTTAGGAGATACATCCATGTAATCGAATGCTGTCTTATCGTACTCCTGTGTCTCTTCTCTGTAACGACCTGAAACAGAGTTACGTACGAAATGTCCTTCTTTATCAAGTTTCTCGTTAGCCTGTGCTACATGGTAGTTATCTTCCTCGTCTGCTGTCATGTATACAACATCCTCAGTAACTACAGGGTTCTTAGGATCTGTCTTGTCGATCTTACGGTATGGAGCCTCGATGAAACCATACTCGTTGATCCTTGCGTAACATGCAAGTGAGTTGATAAGACCGATGTTAGGTCCCTCAGGAGTCTCTACAGGACACATACGTCCATAGTGAGAGTAATGTACGTCTCGAACCTCGAATCCGGCACGGTCTCTTGAAAGACCACCAGGTCCAAGTGCTGATAAACGTCTCTTGTGAGTAAGCTCTCCAAGAGGGTTGTTCTGATCCATAAACTGTGAAAGCTGTGAAGAGCCGAAGAACTCTTTAACAGCTGCAGTTACAGGCTTGATGTTGATGAGTGACTGAGGTGAAATTCCCTCTAAGTCCTGTGTAGTCATTCTCTCACGAACGACACGCTCAAGTCTTGAGAGCCCGATACGGTACTGGTTCTGTAACAGCTCACCTACCGCACGGATACGTCTGTTTCCAAGATGATCGATATCGTCATCTGTTCCTGCGCCCCACTCAAGATGCATATTGTAGTTGATAGATGCGAAGATATCCTCTTTAGTAATATGCTTTGGAATGAGGTCAGTGATATCTCTCTTTATAGCCTCTATTCTGTCCTCGAGAGAATCATACTCTTCCATGATCTGTGCGAGTACAGGATAGTAAACAAGCTCAGTGATGCCAAGAGCCTTTGGATCCTCGATCTCAGGAATCCAGCTTCTGATGTCAACCATCATAGAAGAAAGGATCTTAACATTTCTTGTCTCTGTCTGAATCCATACTGCTGGTACGGCAGCGTTCTGGATCTGATCTGCAAGCGCTCTTGTAATAGTAGTTCCCGCCTCAGCGATAACCTCTCCTGTAGATGGATCTACTACATCTTCTGAGAGAACCTGTCCACTGATACGGTTCTTAAGCGCAAGCTTCTTATTAAATTTGTAACGTCCTACTTTAGCAAGGTCATATCTTCTAGGATCGAAGAACATTGCTGTAATAAGGCTCTCTGCACTCTCTACCGAAAGTGGCTCGCCCGGACGGATCTTTTTGTATAACTCTAATAAACCAGCCTCGTAGCTTCCCTGTGGCTCACGCTCTGTGATGGCAGGGTCTTTGCCGAATGAAGCCTGGATCTTTGGCTCATCTCCGAACATGTCGAGGATTGCCTGGTTTGTTCCTACACCAAGTGCACGTAATAATACTGTAATAGGTACTTTACGTGTTCTATCTACTCTTACATAAAAAACGTCGTTAGAGTCTGTCTCATATTCAAGCCATGCACCACGGTTTGGAATAACAGTACATGAATACAGGGTCTTACCGAGTTTATCATGAGCAATTCCGTAATAAATACCAGGAGAACGAACTAACTGACTTACAATAACTCGCTCTGCACCGTTGATTACGAATGTACCAGTTTCTGTCATTAAAGGCAGATCACCCATGAAAATCTCATGCTCATTTATCTCATCTGTCTCTTTGTTGTGAAGTCTGACTTTAACCTTTAAAGGAGCTGCGTATGTTGCATCTCTTTCCTTGCACTCAGGAATTGTATATTTTACATCATCTTCGCATAATGTAAAATCAACAAAATCGAGACTAAGCTTTCCGCTGTAATCTGCGATTGGAGAGATATCTGCGAAAGCTTCTTTAAGGCCTTCATCCAAGAACCACTGATATGAATCCTTCTGGACCTCTATCAGATTTGGCATCTGCAGAACCTCTTTTTGTCTTGAGTAACTCATACGCATGCTTTTTCCAGTTGTGACCGGACGTATTCTGTTTTTCTCCATTGACGTTTCACCTCTCGTTTTTATTTTAATCTAGTAAATATCTAGATAATGATTTAAAAACCACCCCAGTTACTATATCTTGTGGTTTTTCTTAATCGCACAGTATTGCGATTGCTTTTTCGTGGAAATTACCTATTGACAAATGGCAACCTCTAAAAAAGTGCATGAAAATGCCTACTGCACCACAATAGTGCAACGTATACTATACAACAAATCAGAAAGTATTGCAAGCATTTTTTGAATTTTCTTTTAATTTGATTTTTGTTTGCATGTTATCATTGTATAAATAGTCAGGCAGGCTACAAGCGGAGTGAGTTCAAAAATGCTTACGCATTTTTTCACGCGCTCCGACTGTCGCGCAATAGAAATATAAAAAAGAGCCGAAAAGCAAATAAATTTGCCATCGACTCTTTTTATATTTCTACTCCACTCGTAGCCTATCCGACTATTTAAGTGTAACTTTAGCACCCTCAGCCTCAAGTTTAGCCTTAGCATCCTCAGCTGTAGCTTTGTCAGCCTGCTCTTTGATAACCTTTGGAGCACCGTCAACAGCGTCCTTAGCCTCTTTAAGTCCAAGACCTGTGATCTCACGAACAACTTTGATAACCTTAACTTTGTTTGGTCCAACTTCTGTAAGCTCTACGTCGAACTCTGTCTTCTCCTCAGCTGCTGCTCCGTCAGCACCTGCTGCTGCAACTACAACACCTGCTGCTGCAGAAACACCGAACTCTTCTTCACAAGCTTTTACTAAATCATTTAACTCTAATACGCTTAACTCTTTGATAGCATCAATAAACTCTGCTGTTGTTAACTTTGCCATTATAATTTCCTCCATTTTAAAATTTAATATTGATAATTTCGTTCAAATATTTTATTTGAATTATTCTGCTGCTGGAGCTTCCTCTGCAGCATCCTCAGCTGGTGCTGCCTCAACGGCTGCATCTGCTGCGCCACCCTGCTCTGCGATCTGATTAAGAACACGTGCAAGATTTGTAATAGGTGACTGTAAGCTTCCAAGTAATTTCGAAAGAAGCTCTTCTCTGCTCGGAACTGCCGCGATTGCTTTCATTCCCTCAGCATCATAATATGTTCCCTCAACTACACCGGCTTTAATCTCTAAAGCTGGAGCTGTTTTAGCGAACTTAGCTAAGATTCTTGCTGGAGCTGTTGCATCCTCTGTAGAAACAGCGAAAGCGCTTGGTCCTTCAAGGACATCTCTTATACCTTCGAACTCTGTTCCCTCAACTGCACGGCTTACTAAAGTATTCTTGTATACCTTGTAAGACACACCAGCTTCTCTTAACTGTTTACGTAACTGAGTATCCTCTGCTACTGTAAGTCCACGGTAGTCAACTACTACAACTGACTGTGCACCATTGATAACACCAGAAATCTCGTCTACGATTGGCTGTTTAAGTTCTACCTTTGCCACGATTCATTTACCTCCTTTTAGATTTTTGCATAAAAGACATGAGGTATTTGATTTATTAATCAAAGAAACCCTCCTGCCTGTCGACAGAAGGGTACAAGTCAAAATTCAAGATAAATCTCGAACATTCCCTCGGTAGGTTCTACGTTTACGCCTTGCGGCACCTACTGTCTTCGGCAATATGCATTGCAAATTATATCAAACTATATTACGGATGTCAATTACTTTTCCGCAAAACTTTTGCTTGGCGTTTGATAGGTCTTGTAAATTGTTTTACTGTAACTGTTTAACTATCTTACTGTGTAATCTTAACCACGTTTAACTTAACGCCAGGTCCCATTGTAGATGTAAGAGTTGCACTCTTAATATACTGACCCTTTAAGCTAGCAGGTTTTGCTTTATTAATTGCACCCATAAGAGACTGGAAGTTGTCGTTTAACTGCTCGTCTGTGAAAGATGCTTTTCCAACTGGCACATGGATAATGTTTGTCTTGTCCAATCTGTACTCAATCTTACCAGCTTTGATGTCGTTTACAGCTTTTGTTACGTCCATAGTAACTGTTCCTGCTTTTGGGTTCGGCATTAAGCCCTTTGGTCCAAGGACACGTCCTAAACGACCAACAACACCCATCATATCAGGTGTAGCAACTACAACGTCGAAATCTAACCATCCGTCGTTCTGGATCTTTGGAATTAATTCCTCTCCACCAACGAAATCAGCTCCTGCTGCCTGTGCCTCGTCTACTTTAGTTCCCTTTGCGAAAACTAAAACTTTAACTTTTTTACCAGTTCCGTGTGGTAATACAACTGCTCCACGGATCTGCTGCTCTGCGTGACGTCCATCACAACCTGTTCTAAGATGAAGCTCGATTGTCTCATCAAATTTAGCTGTAGCATTTTTCTTTACGATAGAGATAGCGTCAGCAACATCGTACTGTTCTTTCTTATCAAATGCTTTAACAGCGTCTTGATACTTCTTTCCTCTTTTCATGAAATAATAACCTCCTGGTGGTAATATCGGGAGAGGGCCCTCCCACTATTTACGTTTCTTTGTAATATTAATGTATTAGTCTACGACCTCTACACCCATTGATCTTGCTGTTCCAGCGATCATGCTCATAGCAGACTCAAGTGAAGCTGCATTTAAGTCAGGCATTTTAAGCTCAGCGATCTCCTGAATCTGCGCCTTTGTGATCTTAGCAACTTTCTTTTTGTTTGGCTCACCTGAACCAGACTGGATCTTGCAAGCTTTCTTGATTAATACTGGAGCAGGTGGTGTCTTAGTAATAAAACTAAAACTTCTATCTGCATATACAGTAATAACTACAGGGATAATTAAGTCGCCCTGATCGGCTGTCTTTGCATTAAACTGCTTTGTGAACTCTACGATGTTTACACCGTGCTGTCCAAGTGCAGGTCCAACTGGAGGAGCTGGAGTTGCCTTTCCAGCAGGGATCTGCAATTTAATGTATCCTTCTACTTTCTTTGCCATTTGGAATTGCCTCCTTAATTTGTTTTCTTAACATCTGCGAAACTTACTTCTACCGGTGTCTCGCGACCGAACAGCTCTACATTGATTGTAACTGTCTGTTTGTGATAATTCATAGCTGTGATAACACCGACTGTATCTTTCCAGACACCACCGATAACGACTATCATGTCACCCTCAGTGAAATCAACTACCACATTGTCCGTCTTAATACCCAAAGGTCTCATCTCGGCTTCTGTGAGAGGTACCGGTTTACTTCCAGGACCTACAAATCCAGTTACGCCTCTGGTATTTCGTACAACGTACCATGTATCGTCATTCATAATCATATGAATAAGTACATAGCCAGGAAACATCTTCTTGGAAACCTGCTTACGAACACCGTTCTTTACCTCTGTCACGTCCTCCAAAGGAACACGTACTTCAAGGATCTGGTCCTCAAGATGTCTGTTTTCGATTGTTTTGTCAATATTAGCTTTGACTTTGTTTTCATAACCTGAATAGGTATGAACTACATACCAGTTCGCTTCTGTCATAATCACTTTGCCTCCGTGTTAAATGTTTAAACCAATAAGGAAATCTACGCCCTGCTGGATACCCCAGTCAAGAAGCGCAATAATAAGACCGGTAACTACTGAAACCGCCAGCACAGCAATCGTCTGTCTGACGACTGATTGCTTCTCAGGCCAGATTATTTTCTGAAATTCAGCTTTAAGGCCTGAAAACCAGCTTGTCTT
This sequence comes from Acutalibacteraceae bacterium, assembly GCA_963586665.1. Taxonomy (GTDB): domain Bacteria; phylum Bacillota; class Clostridia; order Lachnospirales; family Lachnospiraceae; genus Roseburia. Next base: position 8,150 of record CAVABC010000001.1, on the reverse strand, counting down.
TGGAGCTTTTTCGACTTTTTCATTCTGTCCCATAATGTACTCCTTTACTCAGTTCCTAGACTATTTTGTTTCCTTATGCATTGTATGAGTTCTGCAGAATCTACAATACTTCTTGGTTTCCATTCTGTCCGGATGAGTTTTTTTGTCCTTTGTCATGTTGTAATTACGACGCTGACATTCTGTGCACGCTAATGTAATCTTTGTACGCACGACTTCCACCTCCGTTTAAATTCTTTGTTGTTTGTACCCTTAAAAAAAGGCATAAAAAAAAGACCTATTTCCAAGCCTGTATAATATATCACAACTCATTCGTAAACGTCAATACCATATTTAAAATTTATTGTGAAAATATATAATTTAAAATCTGCATTACTAAATATAGTACATTTTTAAGAATTTTTCAAGCATTTAGTTGTTGAAAACAGCATTTTTTGCCGATATAATATATATATATATGTATAAGTAAAATAATTTTTTCAATTACATATTTTAAAGGATTAGATGAATTTCACGGATGAAAGGAGGGGGCTTTATGGCAAAGATAGACAGTGCCTATGACTATTATGTCAGCACCTATGCCCATAAAGAGGTATCGCGCTACGATTCGCACAAGAAAAGCGACCTGCGCAAAACATACAACAGAATAATAAAGACAAACAAGGAGTCCCCTCTGTACAAGATCTCCAATATGTCCGAAGCAAAAAAATATGCCATAGACATAAAGGAAAGTTCAAAAGCAATCTTAAATGCCGTTGATTCATTATCAGATAAATATGCTGATTCATCTAACTCCTTCCAGAAAAAGGTAGCCGAGTCCTCCGACAATGATTCCGTCAGCGTCAAATACGTAGGTGACGGCACCGAGGACAACAGCACGAACCAGTTTGACATAGAGGTAAGACGTCTCGCCTCACCTCAGGTAAATACAGGAAATTTCATCGACAGTGATGCACTTTCTTTCCTGCCGGGAAACTACTCTTTCGATCTGACTACGAACGCATCTTCATATGAGTTCCAGTTCGGAGTAAACACAGGAGATACAAACGGTGATGTACAGGCGAAGCTCATGAGGCTTGTGAACAGCTCTGGACTTGGCATTGAGGCAGACATCGTACATGACGGAGCAGGAAAAGCAGCTTTGCGGCTTACCTCAGTACAGACAGGTCTGAGTGAAAGCGAAGATTCCCTGTTTTCGATCTCGCCATCAGCCACCTCCGAGTCCATAAATGCGATGGAGCTGCTTGGTATCAACAAGGTATCAGCCGCTGCGCAGAACTCTGAATTTACCCTGAACGGCAAGGATCACTCATCACTCTCAAATACATTTACCATAAACAATGCATTTGAGCTTACCCTAAAAAAAACCAATACCGATACCGGGGCTGCCACTATCGGTTTTAAGGCAAACTCTGAGGCTGTGGCTGACAACGTCCAGACTCTGTTGGATGCCTACAACAATATGATAGACGTAGCCAGCACCTACTCCGAGGCTGATTCAGCCGACGGGCACAAATTACTTCAAGATATCAGCTCTGTGACACAGGGTTCAAAAGCCAGTCTGGCATATGTTGGGCTCATGGTAGACGACAACGGAAAGCTTACTATTGACCGGGATATTCTTTCCGACGCACTAAAGCCTGACCGCGCAGCTGATACTTTCGCTGGTCTGACCTCGCTTAAGGATGCCATCGGCGAAAAGGCAAACGGTGTCACGATCAATCCTATGAACTATGTGCAGAAAGTTGTTGTTGCCTACAAAAACCCGGGACGCAATTTCAATACACCATACATTTCGTCAATTTATTCCGGCATGATGCTGGATAGTTACGCATAAAAGGCTGCCGCACCAATCCGGTGCAGTAGCCTTTTTACTTCTATATAAGAGGTTGTAAATCGCCCACCATATGATCTTCTATATTCCGCAGCCTCTCCGCTATCGCAACGCTCTTCTCATCCGCATCACGGTACTCATTGATACTGCTGCTGATCGTCTCTATCCCCATATTGCAGCCCTCTGTCAAAAGCTTTGCCGCCTGCGTACGATCATCATTCATCGCCATCTTCATAGCAGTCTGCATCCTCGCAGCCGCTTTCACAAACATTCCCGGCTCTTTTGTATCTGCTCCGATCCGATCCAGCATATCCCTGCAATCCGCTCCCAGCTTTACATGCTCATCATAATACTTATCTATCAACTGGCGCAGCTGTTTATCCTCCACATGCGCCCTGATATCATCCATGCTCTCAAGTGCCATCTTACATCCCAAACTGCACTCTTGAAGCAAGAGCACCGAATCGTGACTCTCTATATTTTTACTCATAAAAAACCTCCATACTTCTTTTTAATAAGTATGGTGACTTTTCTGAGAAATTATTCACTTAATTCTTCTTAATACATAAATTTTTGTAACAAAATCTCTACACTGCACTTACATATCCATTTTTTATACTATATACGTGATCACATAGAATTTCTATATCTTCCTTATGGTGACTTGTTATAACCATAATAGCAGGTTTTTTATTCACATATTCTCTAAACATTATTCTCATATCCTGAACCGATTGATCATCCAATGCATTCATAGGTTCATCCAAAAACAATACCTGAGGTTCTTCCATAAAAGCCTGAGCTATTGCTAACTTCTGCTTCATACCTAATGAGAACTTACGGTAAACCTTTTTGGAATCCGGTTCAAGTCCTACCTTTTTTAAAATCTCATCAACTCTTTCAGCACTTATTTTCTTATTAATTCTTGCCAGTAAAAGTAAATTTTCCTTTGCAGTATACTCTGGCATAAAACCTATGCAGTCCAACACTATCCCAACATTTTTTGCATACTGCCCCTTTTTCAGAGGAACTCCTCCATATTTTATTATCCCGTCTGACGGATTCATTAACCCGGTCATCATTTTCAGCAAAACACTTTTTCCACTACCATTTCTTCCAATGAGACCATAGATTTTTCCTGATTCCAATTTTAAATTGACATTTTCTAATACGGTCTGATTTTTAAAATTCTTTGATACATTATCCAGCTCTATTTTCATATATTGTCAGCCTTCCACTTATGTAAAATTATATCCTCATGTTTATTTTTTAACATTAAAGCAATGACCAAACCTATAACTAAGCTCTCCACTATCTGAAATACCACACACTCAGGCTGAGATGTCATATGTGAAATATACAGCCCCTGTGTAAGCGGCAGCCACGAAAATAATGTACCTGCCACAATATGGCATATAATGATCATTATAAATCCAATATGTTTGTCCCCTGATTCATGCAACCAGCATAAAAATACCAATAGTAACAACGCTATTGTCTGTAAGATCATATTGCTCATTTCAATTAGTAAATGTACATTTATTACTGTTCCTGAAATAAATGCAATTACTATAATTCCCACTCCGTAATACAAATATGTACATACCAGAAATATAATTATCAAATGTTTCATCCAGCTAAGTGTTTTTCCTTTTCTCAAGGCATACTGAATATAATAAAACAAAAAGTTTTTTGTCAAAAAATAATACAATAACGTCCAGATTGGTATTTGATAAAAAAGATATAATAATAAGAAAATATCCATTTTTTCAAATCCGGCAAAATAATTAGTTATATCTGACATATATTGTTTAGAAACACAACCATATATACTCCATACAGCAACTGCAACTACCAAAGTAAGACCATAATATGACTTAAGACATATTGTAAATATTCTATTAAAACAGTCAATTATAGTGGTTCTATAAAATATGACCATTATTATCAACGCAATACTCACAAACCAATATATAAAATATAAGTTATATGTTTTTGCCTCTGTGACCATTAAGTGAGCAATCCATGATTTTTCACCCCCAAAAGAGTCTTTGAAATTAATTCTATTGCTGATAACAACATTTATAAGTAAACATACAATGCAGCTGATATTAGCCACCCATCCTATATGTATCAATTTGTTAAATAGTATGGTAACGCACCCCAAAAGCCAGTAGAATAATAACAAATTACCAAATAACTGAAATAAATTTATCATATGAAACATATGCGATTTAATACTATAAAGAGTATTTACCATTGCTATCATATTAATTATCATACATTTGATAGCTACAATAGTCACTGCATATTTAAATGCATATACAATTTCAATAATATTTGCCCTATACTCACTTCCAACTCTCAATTTGAGATAAAAATTGTTCTGTGTAACCGCCATTAATCCGGCAATGTTCCATACTGTTAAAATTCCGCAAACCAGTAAAATTAAATATCTGTCTCCAACAATATTCATAACTGCATTAGCATACGAATACTCCTGATACCCAGCATCACATTCCATACAATAACGTACGTATTCGAATTGCATATAGATAAAAATGATAAGTGTAGTTATTAATAATTGAAACCATCTACTTTTCATTATTTTTTACTCCTACTGCAAATAAAATAATACCGGTTAAAATCAATATACCTGACATAATTAATATTATTGGAACAGATGTCCATGCATATCCATTAGGTGCAAATATTAAAAGCAGATCAAATCTATTATCCGGTATCAATATCGCAATAGCAATGCAAAGAGCAAACGGTAATATCAGTGTCAGAAAAGTGTTTTTAATCCATGCCGATATGCCAATTGCAAAAGTAGCAAATGTGAATCCAGCCAACAAAACAAACGCCCCAAGTAAGCAAATATATGCTATAGTATTCGAAGCTGCCAGTTCAGGATGAAACATAATAACAGTCTCTCCCTCTTTTATATTCAAGTAAGCCTTAGTCCCATACTCAAAATATATATGGATGCAATATACAACATATGGTATAAGTAAACTCAAACCGCCAAGTATAGCATTTTGTATTAAAGTTTCCACAATATATCTATTTCTTGACATTTTTTGCAGACGCAGCTTCAAATATCCACTTCTATATTCTCTGACATATGACATTCCCATAGGAAGTGTTGCGAGTATCGGAAAAAGAATTCCATTCCAGCCACTGCTTCCAGATCCCATACTAAGTATAAGCCTGTATATCATATGATCTGCATAAGCAGCATCAACTCTATATGTATATGCGTAATTTGCCTCTTCATAAAGGAGTATTCCTATAACAATAGCAATAATAAACCCCGAATGCTTTTTAATATATAGCATATTTTCATTTCCTTCCCACTATCAATCCCCTGCGTACAAATTTGGAGACCATTTGCCTGAGAAAGTACATGACTCAAAATTATTCAAAGATGTGCTTATATTAAGCTTTGCATTATATGAATCAGTTTGATATGCCGGTTTACAATATGGTAATCTCTTAGTGCAAAGATTTCTAAATATTTGTCATTTTACAATCGGAAATTCCAATTTTACCCAAAACATCCCATGTTCCCTTGAATAGCTCATATTTCCATTCATCCGAAGCATCATCATATCCACGCTTTTAAGTCCTATCCCTGTACTTTCGAGCAGTGTCTTATCATCGCATATTCCATTACCGATTTTGACTTTAAAGTCATTTTTTGAAAAAGAAGTTTCCATTACTATCGGTTTATCCATATCTGCGTATTTACATATATTATCGGAAAGATTTGTAAATACTCTTGATATAAGTCCAATATTAACGGCAATGTTTTGCTTTTCCCACTTTATTTTTTCAATATCTATTGTATATCCCTTGTCACACAAAACGGCATACATCTCCGAGAGATAATCTCCTACTGCATACTCTGCCTCTATAGGCTTATCCAATTCTATATTTTTTTCTGAACTTGCCATAGAAAAATCCAACAGATTATCCATCTGCGTCTTTATATTCATTACTTTATCTGTCACTATATCCAGATATTTCTGATTTTCCTCATCTGCTTCATTCTCAATCTTCATTATATCAATATATGTCATGAGTCCAGTCAATGGAGTACGCAGGTCATGAGCCATGTTACGCATCAGTTCATCCTTTTCCTGTCGCGCTTTTTTTTCCTGTGATTGAGTCTCTTCAAGCTCTGTTTGATAGCCCGCTATAATTTTTCTGATGCGTAGATACACAAATACAATTCCCATCATAAGAGAAAATCCCACATCAAAAATCATCAAAGTGATATAATATTTTATCGTAAATCCTGTATATATAAATACTTCCGCCTCAATATCGGAGAACTGAACAGGCAGCTCATAACTTCCTGTAAATCGGTAATCATACATATTTTTAGCCGGAGATATAAGCTTATCTACATTTGACTTGTTGTATATTACCTTTCCCTCTTCCTGAACACTATAAAACGCAACATCATGATCAGCCATCCATTCATCATATTGCTCGACATCTGTAGTACTTATATCATTATCAGTCACATATTGTTGGAACTCATCTATATATGGCTTTTCATTATAGTATATCATAAAAGATGTACCTTCAATATAATTGTTCAGCAAGTCAATTCCCAGATAATATAATATTCCAAAAACGGCACATGTCCCTATAATCGCAATCGCAAATGTCCAAGACAGCTTTTGTTTTACTCTCTTTAAATCATCTCTCAAAACGGTATCCTCTTCCCCATTCTGTCTGTATACATGCATCGCCACATGCTTTTATAAGCTTATTCCTAAGATTTTTAATGTGTACCATAACAGTATTCTTTGCATTATATGTAAAAACCTCATCCCACACCATCTCGTATATCATCTCAATCGTATATATCCGGTCTGGATTTTTCATTAGCAGTTTTAGTATCTCATATTCCTTTCCGGTTAATTTTATCTCATCATTATTAAACTCAACCTTGTTTCGATTCGTAAACAGTTTAAGTCCATCTTCCTCTATAGCTTCATCCTTGTTTTTACGATTTACACTTCCGCTGTCATATACCCGGTATCGTCTGATAAGAGCTTTAACCTTTGAAATAAGCTCCATGTTCGAAAATGGCTTAGTCATGTAATCGTCACCGCCCACTTCAAGTCCTTCCATCTTATCCAAGTCTTCCGATTTTGCTGATAAAAACAATATCGGAACACTGTATCTTTCACGCATCCTCCTGCAGGTTTGAATGCCGTCCAACTGAGGCATCATTATATCCATTATCACAAGACTGAACGATTCATCTATTGTTTCTAAAGCTTCCACACCATTTTGCGCGATTACCACACTATAATGCTGCAATTCGAGAAGTTTTTTTATTCCACTGTATACTGTTTTATCATCCTCAACAACAAGTATTTTGTCCATTATATGCTCCTATAACTTTTTTAAAGCTGATTTAATTATATATCCATAACCATTACCATAACTTATCTTAATCCAGTTCCCTGACTCCCCGACTTTCTTATATTTCGCCCCTTTACATGCTATTCCGATAGTTTTTGATGAGCTTTTTGCCTTTTCCTTAATAACTGTATTATCAACAATTACCTGATAATACACACTAAAGATTCCTCTTGCACTATCCGAGACATTCTCTGATACTTCCTGTGCTATTTCACAATAAGACATATCATCTTGTATTGGTGCTGCCTGTACCGATGTTGCACCTCCAAACACACTTGTAGTTCCAATTAACATTGTCATTGCTAAAGTTATCATTTGTTTTTTCATATTATTTTTTCTCCACATAAGTTATTTTCTACTATATTGTATCATATAAAAACGATTAAATTTCTAAAGAATTCTAAAGATTTATAAAAACCAAAAATAAGACCTTTAGACATTAGTATTTACTTTCAGTTATGCGAATATAGCAAATTTGACAGTATACCTAAAACAACAACATGAGCCGCATAATATATGTAAAAGAAATATTTGAAATTCTTTCCTTTCTGATTATTGTACATTAGCATAATAGGCAACGCGAATATCATAATCCACTGATAATCTCCAAGATACAAGCCATGTAACTCTATAGGTGCCATTGCATAATTATCTCCATAAAAGAAAGCGAATATCATATTAGCTACATCCGATACAATTCCACCTATATGCCATTGTATAAAATATAGCATCCTTGGAAATACTGCCATCATTACACATATTGCTCGAAAAAGGCATATACCTGTATACCCGATTATAAGTTTCCTATTTTCATTTTTACAGTAATAAATAACTATGCCAAGTACAAGCCAAAACCATCCACCTTCCGAAT